>CAIOJS010000431.1 GCA_903858655.1 uncultured bacterium
ATCTTAGCGCACGGTTCGTTTCAAAATTTGGTGGATATATTCCGTATACGATTACACCGTTGATTGAACCAAAATCCTTTATATGTGCAATGCAATTGAATTGCTTTCCATCAGATTCAAAGCAATACGGAGCTTCTACATCAAAATTGTATTCATAGCCAAGCTTAATCAATTTGTCGATTACAATTTTTTCGTTATTCATGATTTTTCATCACTCCAAGCTATTTAGACTTACAGCACAGTCTCGATTTCTCGAAATCCCAATCAAAGAATCATTTATCACACAGGCTAATGAAATTTCGTTCAACGGCCGAAGGCCGTTTTTATTAAATCGAAGTATTATGTTCAAAATCATATACAACATGATGATAAGATCCTTCGTTCACGCCCGAAGGGCGTTTATCACACCAGAATAACATTGTTGGCCCCGCCGCAGGCGTGTACCTAACGATAGCTCTTCACCATGTCCCGGCTTGCCGGGATCATGGTGGAAGGTTTTTGTTAGGGAAAATAGGAAAGGTTGGCAGTTGTTCTTTTGCATCAAAATATATGTTCAAGACGGTTCGTTAGGGACAATCCCGTGGCCAAGTTGGCAGTCGTTTCATTAATTGAATTGATTGGAAAATTCATATTTTGTGTTTTGTTGTTGAATATTTTCAAAGCAGTTCGTTAGGGAAAATGCTGTGGTCAAGCCAGCTGTTGTTTCGTTAATTATGATTTGTTGCTGTTGTTTGTTTTGTTCTTATTTAATTCAAATTCTTGCAAGAACAGTTCAAGACCAACCAAGGGCAGGCTTACTGATTCTGTTGTTTCAAGAATCCCCATGGCTTCAAGTGTATTTACATTTCTAGCCATAAGCCGGGCGCACATAACTGCGATAAGACTACATTGGTTATTGTCTTCAGTTTCATTACATTTAAATGTCGCTTGTTTTATTGAATGAATTATTACGGCAGGCGCACCATGTGCATACATTGACGTCAACTTATAGACCATTTGATATTCGTCAATCCAAGGTGCTCCTAATTCCTGAGACCGATCATAAATTGATTTATTGGTGAAATTGTCTGAGAGCGTACGCTTCCCTGACTTCACATTGGTCTTGGTATATTTTTCTTGAAAATTTGCTGTTGCTGAGTCATATAACTCAATAGCGTCTTTGTCGCCCATAGATTTCACAACAGATCTAAATTCAACGGATGAATAATTTAAGAATTCACTCACTCTATTGGGGTAGTCATTGGCGATCCAATGCAAACTCAATGATGTTTCCCAAAGATTACGGTAAAGAATATTGCCGCTTTCAGAAAACTGTTCATCAAGTATCAGAAGTATACTTTTGAATGTGTTGAATAAAAATTGGAATATGTGTACCCCAACATTTTCTGCATGAGTAGGTTCGCTACTAATTGTAGTCGCGCCCAAAGCCTTTCGGAGTGAAATCAAGTATTCTCGAATATCACCGTATTCGACCCACTTTTCTGGCGGAGGACCAAACAGATATAATGCAGGTCCTATATCAGTTGGAGACATTTTTGGTGATTGCTCGTGTTTATCTTGATTTTCGGACATTCATAACCTTTCTAGGGATTTGAAATTAGGGGCACGGCGATACATCGACATGCGCATTCCCACATAATTTACAATAGGATATCATGAATTTATTCTGGCAAATAACACATTTTCCTAGTGCAGGATTATTTGGCTCAAGATTCATTTTGTCATATGCTACAGTTTCGTCCTTTGCACAGTCCGGGCAGTGCGTAAATCCAACTGCATCGTCATTGCACTCGTAGCCACAAACGGTACAAATACGATCACCTTCGTCATTTAATACCCATGACTCATTAGAGCAGCTTAGGCAAAGCTTAACGTCGAGTGAGTTTATATCATATGCTGCATCAATTGACTCATCGACATATATGCGCTTCGAGATTAATGCATTATAGATTTTATCCCCCAGAAGTGCTTTTACGCTATCTGCGAGGTAGGTATGATCGATACTCAAAAAATCTTTCCAGTTCATTCCTTTTATTATTCTTACAAAGAATACAATTGAGTTATTTAGCAGGTCGCTTGATGGATTCAAAACGCCTAAATGCATTGCTTGATTTCTAAGTTCTTGGAATTCCGTCAATAAATCAATATCATCTTGATTGAAGGCGAAATCATTGATCGTAAAATCTCTCATACGCCATTGTTTGTTGGTTTTTATTTCACCAGATTCAATTTTTCTTAAGATTTCATCTTCTGGTTCATAGCGATGTGATTCAGACAGAAGATCTTCCCAACCTCGAGTTCGAAGAACATGATATTTACATAGCATTTCAAGTGCTGCTTGCATATTGATAAGAGACTGAATGTAATCGTTTTCGATTGCATTTTCCGTTGTCGCATGTTCAATTGCATGCTTAACGAAATTGAGGAATGAATTTTTAAGTCGAATTTCTAATGCGTCGGAAATTGAATTAATCATTGATTGGTTTCCATTGTTTTTTGCTGCGCCGCAGGCGTCTCCCTAACGATACCCTGTTCATGTTGAGCGCGAAGCGCTTCAACATGGAACGGGGTGGTTAGGCACCATCTCATGCACGACAACTTTTGTTGA
>CAIOJS010000432.1 GCA_903858655.1 uncultured bacterium
GAGATCACCACTAAAGATCTTACGTACTTCATTATTACTAATAGGAAGTACTCCATTTCTCACGCGTGGAGCTAAATACACATCGCTGAATGAAGGTGCCATGGTTGAGTAAGCTAAATTCAACACTACATAATGACGCCCTGTAATTTTATACGTAACTCCGGCTTTGGCTGCATAATCGCAGAAACTATGCTTTGCAGAGGCTCCGTAGGATTCTTCAGGATAACGACCGTTTTTCATATTTCCAACTCTCCAGAATTGGGTTCCCGTAAGTTTCAGACCCACATAGAAATCAAGATGATTGTAGGCAAATTCTCCTAAGCCCCATAAATTACCTGTGTTGATGTGTATATCATAATCATAACCGAATTTATCACCTTTTTTGATGATACGATTGGGATTGTTCAGATCATTTTGAGCCTTGTTTGTATCACCAGGATAATCACGTTGCGTGTATTGATCCACATCCAGCCAATAACCAACCTGACCATTTCCATCAAGCAAATCGTTCATCAACTTATAATTTTGACTTTTATAAATATTAATATTCAAACCTCCGGAAAAGAAGATATTCTTATTTATTTCGTAATTAAGATGCGAAGCAAGTCCAAGTTGTGAATGTTTCAAAACCTTTTCTTCAACAATATAACGTGATTGTTTCCCATCTAAAGTACTAAGATAATTTTCCTTATATAATTGATCCCAATTGATCTGCCGAGTATTTACATCATTTTGCCAGAGGGAAGTTATTGCTGAAATTTCTTCGGGGTTTCCCAAAACTCCAACATCATAACCCATATTATCCTGCCAACTCGGAAAATACCTATAATAATCAGGTCGAGGATCGGCAGAATTATACCAGTTAAGTGCAGTAGTCCCTGTACGACCAAAACTATAACCTAAAGTGGTTGTAAGTTTGATTTTATCGCTGATATCAAAGAAATGTGATAGCAATAAAACAGGTTCATGAGAATTACGAACTTTTGAATTTCTAACTTCCCCATTTTGATAGCCCCAATTGGGATTATAATAATTGTCTCCTAACATATCATACACTTCCTGAGTTGCTGCAGCCTGCATGCCTTTTTTGGTAGGGGAACCAAAACCGGTAAAAGAAATGGAGTGTTTTGAATTGATCTTTTTTTCTACCGAAAGAAAATAGGCATAAGCATCATAAAAAGTTCCCTTAATATATCCATGATCCCCTTGACGAGTGGATGCTGATGCTGTGACAGCCCAACCATTTTTCAACATTCCTGATGAATATGTTACCATAACCCTGTGTTGATAGGTACGATTTGAGAAAGCATAAGAGGCTTTGATTTGTTTCCGTTGATGCGACGCCCGAACATCAATATCGGAAGTGCCGGATAATGTTCCGAATGAATATCGCGTCGGATTCAATCCATAAGAACTTTCTTTATAGTGTGTAGCATCATTTAATCCTCCCCAATCCGAGAAATTGGGTCGGCCTGTTTCTGGATCATTTAGGGCTAATCCACCAATCATCACTTCCGAATACTCATTATCGTAGCCGCGAGGTCTAAAATAACCCGCACTAAGCGTATAGCTCGCTATAGAAACGAAAGGATCGTTCGATGAGTGAAGCAAGCCCGAAACATATTGATCTTTGACTTCATCTTCCGATTCAATGGTAGATACTGAAGTTTCAGTAGGGTTATCAGTTGTTGCTGCGGCTGATTTCACTTGTACATAACCCAATTTCATAGCAGCAGAATTCACATCCACACTCATGGTTTTGGTTTCATAGCCATCCATAACAAAGGTGACATCGGTTTTTCCATAAACTACACCGGTTGCAGAAAACTTTCCGGCAGCATCCGTAACATAGGTCTTGTTTCCCACATTGACTGACACGCCTGCCATCGGGCTTCCTGTAACATCAGTCACGACTCCTTCGAGTGAGGCGGTTTGTGCACTCAACCATGAAGTAGTAAAAAAAATCAGTAGTAATAATAGTAGCGTTTTCTTCATTTTTTAATTTCTTTAGTTTTTATATTGTATAAAAAAAGTATTTATGATATAATATTCATCAATCCAAGTGGTTATTTCGTATTTGGACGATTTAACTTTATTAGTAGGCTGCAAAATTAATCAATAATTGGCTATCTTCTACGTTCTTTTTAATTATTTCATATTATTTTTACATGAAGTTCCCAGAAAGAAGCTAATTTTGTAGCTTGAATTAAAATCACAAAAATGACTAAAAGAAACATTTTACTAGTAATTCTTTTCGCGCTAAGCTTAAGAATCCATGCACAGGAGAAAAAGTTAGATATTGCTATCGTTGCTTTTTACAATGTTGAAAATCTATACGACACCATTCAAGACCTCACCATCGAGGATAAAGAATTTATCCCCAATGGAATTCAGAATTGGAATTCGGCAAAATATAATCTGAAAATCGAACGTATTTCCGAAGTAATTTCCAAGATTGGACAAGAGATTGGTCCCGGTGGACCTGTGGTGATAGGTCTTTCAGAAATTGAAAATCGTTCCGTATTGGAAGATTTAATAAATTCGGATAATCTAAAATCAAAAAACTATGGCATTGTACACTACAATTCGCCCGACCGAAGAGGTATTGATGTAGGTCTTCTATACCAAAAAAGTCGTTTCGTGGTGGAAGGCAGCAAACCTATGACACTGCACACACCCGACACCTCTTTCAGAACGCGTGACCAATTGTTGGTGTGGGGAAAGCTGGACGGAGAGGAAGTGTATTTTCTCGTCAACCATTGGCCCTCGCGCAGAGGCGGCGAAGAGCGAAGCGCCCCAAAACGCAAGTATGCTGCCGAATTGGCGCGTCATATCACCGATTCCTTGATGAAAATAAATCCCAATGTAAAAATGGTAATCATGGGCGACTTGAACGACAATCCTACCAATGCAAGTATAAAAAAGTATCTGAAAGTGAAATCTACAACCGAACAAGTGACGATAGGCGATTTATATAATCCGATGATAAAATTATATCAGGACGGCATTGGCACGTATGCCTACCACGATTCGTGGGATCTGTTCGACCAAATTATTGTTTCCTATGGATTGACGGGCAAGGACCAGAGTACATTCAAATTGATGAAAGCAAAAATCTTTAACGAAACCTTTTTACGTCAAAAAACCGGAACCTTCGCAGGCTACCCATGGCGCACCGCTGCCGGAGGACAGTACTTAGGCGGATATAGCGACCATTTCCCGGTGTATGGGATATTGGGAAAGGAAATAAAGTAAGGAATGTTGCGATAAAAGCAAAGTAGTGGGTAGTAAGCCTTTCGGTTTAATTGTTGAATTGCTTTATGGTTATTTTGAATAAGAGGTTTTTAAAAATGCATGCTTCTGGAAGGAGGTAAGCCTCTTTTGATTAAAAGTATGATAAGGCAAGCTCCGAACAACATCTATGCTAGTCGCACCACAATTATAGCATAAAAAATCGTTTATTAATAAATTAAAATGAATGGCGATTTGTTTTTTAATCAAAAAGTGCAACTTTGCATCAGAAAATTGGCAAATAAACATATTAGCAAAAACAAAGAACTTGAACCAATTTGGCTGTTACAGCACATTTGAAAAACAGTTTGACCACTTGAATCCTATATACATTTTATAGGTTAAAATTAAAAGGCAAGTTTTAGGAAAAGCTTTTTAAAAGCAGTACAATGTGAATAAAGGCACTCAGGCAAAATTTCTACGATTAATGGGATCCTTACTAATTCTGAAACATTTGAGGAACTTAAGTGATGAGTGTATAGTGGAGCAATGTGCAGAGAATGTTTATTGCCTATATTTCAGTGATGAACAGATATTTACTTCAAGACCTCCATGTCTTCCCCCATCGCAAGTGGAATTTCGCATTGGGGTCGCTGCTGTTGGTGGAATTGAGGAAGAGAGTTTAGGAGTTCAGAGTTTCTAGTTCGGGGTAGGAGCTATTAGGATGATTCTATGAATCTCTATATAATTAAACTTTGATAAAAAAACATTTAACTACCTTTATATTTGACACTTACGAAATTTACATTTGACAGATATGGCAACCTACACTAGTTTGCCTATGTTGACATTTGGCAGATATGGCATCCTACACTAGTTTGCCTATGTTGACATTTGGCAGATATGGCAACCTACACTAGTTTGCCTATGTTGTCATTTGGCAGATATGGCAACCTACACTAGTTTGCCTATGTTGTCATTTGGCAGATATGGCAACCCACAGTAGTTTGCCTATGTTGACATTTGGCAAATATGGCATCCTACACTAGTTTGCCTACCCTACCAATAGACAGGCGGCATTCGTAATTCGAAAATTCGTAATTCGTAGGGTTATATTCGTAGTGGCAAGCCTTGGTATTTGGTATTTGGAGCTTGGGATTTGGAGCTTGTTTTACCACATATCATACGGCTTATCCTCCCCCAATCTCACGCACAGTTCGTTTATCTCCTGTTTCAACTCTATCATCCTGTTTTCTCTATCAACAAAGAAACTGTTGAGCTGTTCTAGGCGTCTGTTGGTTTTGATGAGTTCCTGCTCTTCGCGTTTGCGTTGGGTGATGTCGCGCTGTATGGCAAGGTAGCCTACAATGTTTTTCTGTTCATCAAAGATAGCGCTTGCCGAGCCTTCAATTTCTATCAGGGTGCCGTCTTTACGTTTGTTTTGATATTCGCTGCGCAACTCTTCCCCTCTTTTCATCATCTTCCAGAACGTGGCATGCATTTCTGGAGTGGTCTTTCCGCAGTTGAGTACGCGGGGCGTAACTTTGCCAACCACTTCTTGGGCTGTGTAGCCATAAACCTGAGTAAAGCTTGCGTTGACGAAGGTGATGACGCCTTCAGTGTCGGTTATAAACACTATGTCGTGCGATTCTTCGATAGCTTTATGAAGTTTATGGAGTTCGGTTTCTCGCTGTTTGCGCTCGGTGATGTCGTGGAAAAACAAAATAAACTGACCATCCAAGTCAGCTCTATACTGTATGCTCACTTCCAAATCATACACACTACCATCTTTGCGGCGTTGACGTGATTCCACTCGGTCCTCGCCCGTCTTCATAATTTGCCGTGCATGCTTGGTGATTTCCTCCCTAGGTTTTACCACTTCCAACTCGCTAATCTTCATCCTGAGCAACTCTTCTTTGCTAAATCCGCTCATCCTGCAAAATATATCGTTGAGGTCAATAATCCACCCTTCGGAGTCGGTGATGCAGAATCCATCCATCGCGGTTTCCAGAATACTGCTGTAGCGAAGCTCGCTTAACCTAAGGGCAGCTTCCGTCTGTTTTTGCAGCGTAATATTTTTAAGGATACCAAGGATGCAATGTTGATTATTTATTTGCAGCTTATTAACCGTCATCGAAACATCCATGATGTCGCCATTTTTCTTTCTGCCCTTCACTTCAAAGTTTTTCACAAAGCCATGTGCTTCCAACTCGGCAAGCATCTTGGCTCTATCATTGAAATCGCAGTAAAGATTTAATTCTTGGGAAGTCTTACCCATAAATTCCTCACGGCTATATCCGACCAATCTTTCATAACTAAGATTAGCATCCATAATCCTACCATCTTCCACAGTAGCCAAATAGTAACCATCCAAGCTATTCATAAAAATAGTTCTAAATTTTTCTTCGCTTTCGCGGATACTTTGTTCGGCAAGCTTGCGTTCTGTGATGTCCAAATTGATTCCCTTTAGCTTAACCAGTTCGCCATGCTCAAACACCGGCGCTATATTATCTTTAAACCACTTAATGCTGCCATCGGGAAAAGTGATACGCATTTCTAATGTTTCTAGTTTTTTGGTTTGCTTCGCCCGTTCCACACATTCATCTATCAAATGCAAATCATCGGGATGCACCCTGCTGCGGAAATATTCGTAAGTAGGCTCCACCGCGTTTGGCTTTAGCCCATACATCTCGAAAGTATTATCCGACCAATAGTTTTTCCGTGTTCTAAAATCAAACTCCCAACTGGATAGTTTGGCAATTATTTCGGCTTCTTTCATTGCAGCTTCGCTAATTTTAATTGCTTCAACTGCCTGTTTGCGTTCAGTCACATCATAACTCATCACTACTATGGATGTAACTTTTCCGTTGGTATCAAACACCGGCGAATAGTTAACATCTATCCACCGTCTGCCCGAAGCAACCTCAAAAGTATTTTCATACATAGCTTTCTTTCCTGAACGAACCATCTCTATATACTTTTTGGCAAACTGATAATTCTTCTCTCCAATAATATCCTTAACATGGCTACCGACTATCTTTTCGCGAGGCATACCAAAACTATCAACAAGCATTTTGTTTACGAATTCATACTTCAAGGTATCAACATTCACATATGCAATAAAGGCGGAAACATGGTCGGCAACGGATTGAAAGCGTTCGTTGCTTGCCTTGAGAGCAGCTTCTGTCTGTTTGCGCCTAGTGATATCTTCGGTATGCACCAAAACCATATCAGGAGGAACAAAAGCATACTTCACATTAAGGTATTTTTGCTCTCCTGTGCTCATCAAACTATAATCCATTTCCCGCTCAACATTATTTCTTTCATTAAAACATCGCAAAAGCTCCTCATAAATTTGAGGATTATCCTTATATAACTCTTTAGATTTTATCCCTGTCAGATCCTTGACATGCCCTTTCGTAATATCAATAGCAGCAAGATTAAAATCAGTCAAAATGAAATCATCACATTCAGCTTTCCATGTGTAAGTTGGAATAGGAATGGATTGGTAGATAACTTTTAGCTTCTCTTCATTTTCCTTGATAAGTTGTTTTGCCCTTATTTCATTCAAGTGCTTCAAGCCGATGCCGGCAATAATCTCAATAAAGCCTTTTATAAAGTCTAAATATTTATGCAGCTTTTCGCGTGTCCAAATTGGCACCTTCTCAACAGCTTCTAGATAGGATTTTTCGTCGAATTCATATTTTTTTGCTTGTTTCTTAAAGAAGTCTAAGTCGGGTTTCTCCAAAAAGAACTGTCCCGTGAAAAAATTGCCATAGTGTTTGCCATCAATTATAATAGGAGTAGCATTATCCACCAAACCATGCGGACATTGGTAGCTCAATGCGGGATTGGCTTCGTGCAAATGCTCCTTAATATATTGGTCGCTTTTTAAACATTCTTTCTCACATTCGGGATTCATGCGATGAAACTTAGTACACACATCCTGCCATGCCACTGCCGTCAGCAATTTGCCGTCGTTATCTATTATCGCTGATGGAAACGAATATATCTCGTTCAATTTCTCCTGCAAGTTCTGCAACAAGGCAACGTCAATAATGTCTTCTAATTTATAATCCATAGTGTTTACAATTAAATCATTTATAATACAACCCAAGCTTGAAGATGGGGAAAATAGCGAACTTTATTCGACAGCAAATTTAATGATTTTATCCATGCAAAATACCTTTATGTGATAAATAAATAAAATATTTTGCTCCAACTGTCATTATTTCTAAAAAATTATGTAGGTTTGCCGAAAATTTATTTATCAACTCAATCTATTATGAATTATATATCAAATAGGATAAACAACCTATCAGAGTCAGAAACGTTAGCCATGACTCAAAAGAGCCGAGAACTTGCTGCTCTAGGGCACAATGTAATCAACCTTAGCATCGGGGAACCCGATTTCAACACGCCCGACTTCATTAAAGTAGCCGCCAAAGATGCTATTGACAACAACTTCACGCATTATGCTCCAGTACCGGGTTATCCCGAACTGCGCAAAGCGATATGCGCTAAACTGAAACGCGACAACGATTTGGACTACATACCCGACCAAATCGTGGTTTCCACCGGTGCAAAACATTCCATCGCTAATGTGATGATGGCATTGGTGAACCCGGGCGACGAAGTGATAGTACCCGCACCGTATTGGGTTTCTTACAAGGAAATCGTGAAATTGGCAGAAGGCAATGCCGTTTTTATCCCAACCACCATCGCCACCAATTTCAAAATCACCCCTGCCCAACTCGAAGCTGCCATCACGCCCAAAAGCAAGGTGTTTATCTTCAGTAGCCCCTGCAACCCTAGCGGAAGTGTTTATACTAAAGATGAATTACAGGCTTTCGCCGAAATCTTTGATCGCCACAAAAATCTCTTTATTGTTTCTGATGAGATATATGAATACATCAACTTCTCGGGCAAACATCAAAGCATCGCTAGTTTTGATTATTTGAAAGACCGCGTCATTGTGGTCAACGGCGTGTCCAAAGGCTATGCCATGACAGGTTGGCGCATCGGCTACATTGCCGCACCCAAACCCATTGCCAAAGCCTGCGACAAACTTCAAGGGCAAGTAACCTCCGGTGCCTGTTCCATAGCTCAAAAAGCAGCTCTATCCGCCATGCTCATGGACCCGAAAGACTCCCCCGAATTTGAATGTATGTTGAATGCCTTCAAACTGCGTCGTGATTTGGTTTTAGATTTATTGAAAGACATCCCGGGCATCATCACCAACGTTCCCGATGGCGCGTTTTATGTCTTTATGGATGTGAAATATTACTTTGGAAAAAGCGATGGAACCACCAAAATCACCAACGCGGAGGAGTTGAGCATGTATCTGTTGAACACTATATTTGTGGCACTAGTCCCCGGTACTGCCTTCGGCGATAACGATTGTATGCGTTTTTCTTATGCCACATCGAAAGAACAAATCATAGAAGCCATCAAAAGGATAAAACAAGGATTGGAAAAACTTAAGTAAGACCCAAGTTCCAAGCTCCAATTACCAAGGCTTGCCTTAAGTCGTTGGATTTTGGGTTTTGGTATTTGGGTTTTGGTTCTTAATATGCAAATATTTTCAGATTCCTTGCTTGTGTCATAGGATTTTTGTGTAATTTTGACCCTTTAATTGGAATAATGTATAAATCTAGATAAAATGACATCCATATTTTTCATAATCCTTTTGTCAATCTTAGCATTGGCACTCATCAGTTTCGGGATGATATTATTCATTCTTGGGCTTATTTTGAAGAAACCCGGGCAATGGCTGCCGGGTATCATCATCACAGTCGTTTCTTTTCTTTTCGGAATATTTGTATTCATATATTTTGTGAAGAATAGCATTGATCGTGCTAAAACTGAAACACATTATCAGTATGATGGTCCGCAAGATGATGGTTCTCAGAGCAACGAAAGCTATCAAGCACAGCCTGAAACTCCTGCTGAAATAGCTGAACCGCCTACCGAAGAGCAAGTGTCAGGCTTCATTCAGGATGCGGACAAGAGTTTGGTGTTCATAAAAATCACGCCCGATGTGCTGCTAAGCGATTATGGCATTACCGTAGAAAAGATAGACACTTATGCCAAGTCTATGAAAAACAAGAAGACCATTTCCCTATTGATGCACTTCACCACCAAATGCAAGGGCGATATGGTGCTGATTCTTTATTCCTCGGATGACGAAGAACTAGGGCGAAGCAAAATACAGGTGAATCAAGAGGGCAACACCTCTTTCACCATGAAGTTTGTCTTTCCCGACGAAACCGATTTTCTGAGAGCCAACCAAGCGCATTTAAAAATTAGTGACTAATGACAAATATGGATAAAAATACTATTGAAAAGCTATTCACTGACTTCACCAAACTCAAAGTTTTGGTGATAGGTGATGTGATGATAGATTCTTATATCTATGGACGCGTTGACCGCATTTCTCCCGAAGCACCTGTGCCCATAGTGTTGGTTGATAGACGCGAAAACCGTCTCGGCGGCGCTGCCAATGTGGCGCTCAACTTGCAATCCTTGGGTGCCACCCCTATCTTATGCTCCGTGGTGGGCGACGACCTCAAAGGCGAAGAGTTCATTGAACTATTAGCCGATAATGGCATTTCCTCTGTCGGCATTCTCCGAAGTTCAAAACGTATCACCACCACCAAATTCCGCATCATTGGCAATAACTATCAAATGCTGCGCGTGGATGAAGAACACGGACATGCTTTGTATGATAACGAAACCGAAGTGTTTATGAAACGTATCAAAAAGCTTATCAGCACCGAAAAACCAAACGTTATTATCTTCGAAGATTATGACAAAGGTGTTATTAATGAAAAGCTCATTACTTGGACCATAGATTTAGCCAATGCCGAAAACATCCCCCTTGTTGTTGACCCGAAAAAGAAAAACTTTAAACATTATAAAAACATCACCCTCTTCAAACCCAACTTCAAAGAACTCTGCGAAGGACTCGAAATCGAATACGTTTCAAAAGACATTAAGAGCCTGACCAAAATCTGCAAGCCTTTTCAAAAACAACGCAACATCGCCATGATGCTACTCACCATGTCGGAACATGGCGTATTTGTTTCTAAACAAGAAACAAACAATACGCTCACCACCGAAATCATTCCCGCTCAAGTCCGCAATATAGCTGATGTGTCGGGGGCAGGCGACACTGTCATCTCCATTGCTGCTTTATGTTTGGCACTCAAACTGAGTGCTCACGATATTGCCTATATTTCTAATATCGGTGGCGGATTGGTATGCGAAACTGTTGGGGTTATTCCTATTGACAAAAAACGCCTGATGAACGAGCTCATCAACACTAAATAAAACTTCACCTACTAAAACCTCCTCATGGAACACCTATTAGAGCAAAAGAAAAACGAAGATGTCAGCAAGTTGTTCGACGAAATATCTCCCAAATACGATTTTCTGAATCATTTTCTTTCCTTTGGCATAGATAAAATATGGCGCAAGAAACTTATCAAACTCGTCCGAAACGAAAAACCATCCCGCATCCTTGATGTTGCCACCGGCACTGCCGACCTTGCCATTTATGCTGCTCGCTATATCGAAAACGCTTATATCAGCGGCATAGACATCTCTAAAAAGATGCTCGAGGTTGGCGAACAAAAAATCAAACATCTGAATCTGCACCCGCGTATCGAACTCATCCAAGTTCCTGCTGAAAAAATCACTTTCCCTGATAATACGTTCGATGCCGCCATGGTAGCTTTTGGCGTTCGCAATTTCGAGAACCTCGAAGGCGGTATCAGCGAAATGCTCCGCGTTATCAAACCCGGCAAGCGCCTCTTCATCCTCGAGTTTTCGAAACCCCGTGGCGTGATGAAACCTTTATATATGTTTTATTTCAAAGTGATGTTACCCTTGTTTGGGCGCATCATCTCACGCAATAAACTAGCTTATTCCTATCTGCGCGACAGCGTCATCGAATTTCCCCACGACCAAGCTTTTCTCGATATTATGAAAAAATGCGGATGCACCAACACCTATCAAAGAAGACTCACGGGGGGAATCGCAACCATTTATGTCGGTCAGAAATAAAAAATCATGCTTTTGCACTAAACTTTGTTATACGTCGTTATAACTAAGTCGAAAAAATTGCCAACGTTGAAAACTGCACACAAATTAATTCTCTCTTTCATAGTAATCTTCTCATTAATTGCAACCCACTCCCTTGCCCAACGGCACGAAGGAGCGATAGAGAATTTACCCAAATTTGACCGACGCATGTATCATTTTGGCTTCCTTTTAGGAGCCAATCAAATGAACTTTGCCCTACGTACCGTTGAAGATTTATCACAATTCGACTCGCTGAAATCCATCACCACCAAGCCCGATTTTGGTTTTGATATCGGCATCGTTTCGAGTCTCAAACTTACCAAATATCTTAGTCTTCGCTTTGTCCCTACGCTTTCCTTCGGCAGCCGAACTGTTGAATATACCTTTCGTTACAAAGATTCTGTTGATATCATGCAAGCGAAAAAGGTTGAATCCACCTTTATGCACTTTCCCCTTTATGTTAAATATCAATCTAGGCGTTTGGGAAATTTCCGTGCTTATATCATCGGCGGATTCAAATATAGCATAGATATGGCATCCCAAGCCAACAAAAAAAGCAAAGATGGCGAAGCCCCCATCAAACTTCGCAAAAACGACTATACCATTGACGTGGGCACCGGAGTGGATTTCTTCCTCACCTATTTCAAATTCGGCATCGAACTCAAGATGTCTTACGGACTAAAAAACCTACTTTTCCCCGAGAATACCGACTACACCAACAGTGTGAAACGTCTCAACTCAAAAATATTCCAACTTTCGTTCACCTTCGAAGGATAAAACTATTCCCCTTCCTTCTCCTCCATCCCATAAAACCTATCCCCCTTCCTTAATTTCGATTGTATTATCAGCATTTTACTACTGTTGATTGCGCTTTTTGTATCTTCCATTTCTCTCCCAATTCTTGTCAATAATAATTTTCTTTTGATAAATAGGGTGTGCTATTAGTATTATTCGTAATTTTGTTCCTCATTAAATAACGCCATTATGAAAACAAAACTTTTAGTTCTTTTTAGTCTCATTCTTCTTTTATCTTTACAGATTTCTGCGCAAAACGAAAGCCGTTTGCTCCGTTTCCCAACCATCTCAGGCAATAAAATCGTCTTTTCATCCGCCGGCGATCTTTACACTGTGGACAAAAAAGGAGGCATTGCCCGCAAACTCACCACCGATGTTGGCTACGAAATGTTCGCCAAATTCTCTCCCGATGGGAAAAACATCGCCTTCACGGGGCAATATGACGGCAACACCGAAGTGTATGTGATTCCTGCCAATGGCGGTGTTCCGAAACGTTTGACCTTCACCCCCACCCTCGACCGCGACGACCTTTCTGACCGTATGGGTCCCAACAATATTGTGATGACATGGAAAGACAATCAAACCATCATCTTTCGTTCGCGCATGAAATCGTTCAATGCTTTCAAAGGACAGCTCTTTAGCGTTTCTATTGATGGCGGCATGATAGAAGAACTGCCCCTGCCCTGCGGAGGATTTTGCAGCTATTCTCCCGACAAAACGCAGCTTGCCTACAACAAAGTGTTTCGCGAATTCCGCACCTGGAAATATTATAAAGGCGGCATGGCTGACGACATTTGGATTTATGATTTCAATACCAAGCAAACGCAACAAATCACCGACAATATCGCCCAAGATATTTTCCCCATGTGGAATGGCAGCACCCTTTATTTTCTATCCGACCGCGACCGCACCATGAATCTTTTCAGTTATAATCTCACTACAAAAGAAACAAAAAAACTTACGGACTTCGCCGAATTCGACATCAAATTCCCTTCCTTGGGCGATAGTAGTATTGTTTTTGAAAACGGCGGCTACATTTATTATTTTGATTTGAAAACACAAAAATCGCAAAAGGTGAGCATACAAATTGCCGACGACTTGAACACCGGGCGCAGCGAAATGAAAGATGCTTCGAAAAACATCACTTCTTTTGATGTGGCTTCCGATGGAAAACGCATCGTTTTTAGTGGACGTGGCGATATTTATACCGTTCCTGCCAAGACAGGCATCACCCGCAACCTGACGCAAACTTCCGGGGTTCACGAACGCAGCGTGGCTTGGTCGCCCGACGGAAAGCTGATTGCCTTCATCTCAGATTCTACCGGTGAGGATGAAGTGTATATCGTTGCCCAAGATGGTTCGTCAAAAGCCATAAAACTCACTTCGAAAAGTGATACCTATAAATATCAGCCGCAATGGTCGCCCGATAGTAAGAAACTTTTGTGGGCAGATAAAAAACTTCGCTTGCAATATGTTGACATCGAAAGCAAACAAGTGACTCAGGTGGACGATTCTCCCGATTGGGAGTTCACCGATTTTTCCTGGTCGCCCGACAGCAAATGGATAGCCTTTGCCCGCCCCGACAAGACTGCCGAAACCAAGATATATTTGTATGATGTGGCTGCCGCAAAAAAATATCCTGTTACGGATGGATGGTACAGTTCGAGCAATCCGACCTTTAGTGCCGATGGAAAATATTTGTTCATCACCTCCAATCGCGATTTCAATCCAACTTATAGTTGGACAGAATGGAATCATGCCTACACCAACATGACCAAAGTATATCTAATCACCTTGGCAAAAGCCACTCCTTCTCCGTTTAAACCTGTGGACGATGAAGTGAATTTGCCTGCCGAGGCAAAGGAATCGGACACGAAAACGGTGGATGTGGTGGTTGACTTGGATGGTATCATGAATCGGATTGTTGCTTTTCCCATCGGTGCAGGTTCTTATTGGAATATCAGTTCTGCCGGCAACAATGTTTTTTACTGCCGCACCACGGCTGAGGAACCTAAAACTGCTTTGATGCTTTATGATTTGAAAGATAAAAAAGAAACGAACCTCGGCGCTTATGGCAATTACGTTATTTCTGCCGATAGAAAAAAAATGTTGCTCGCCGACGGAAAATATGCCGTAATTGACATCCCGAAAGCCAAGATTGAAGTGAAAGATTATGTTGACTTATCCAATATGAAAGTATGGGTAAATTTGAAAGAAGAATGGCGACAGATTTTCACCGAATCGTGGCGACAGATGCGCGATTTCTTTTACGATCCGGCTATGCACGGGGTGAATTGGACCGTCATCTATAAGAAATACGAACCCTTGTTGGCTTATGTCAATCACCGTGCCGATTTAACCTATATTATTGGTGAAATGATTGGCGAATTGAGCGTCGGTCATGCTTATACGGGTGGCGGCGACAGACCTCAGCCCGCACGCATCAAAATGGGTTTGTTGGGGGCTAACATCACCAAAGATGCTTCAGGATATTATAAAATTGGCAAGATTATGCAGGGCGAAAATTGGGGCGAAAACACCCGTTCGCCTCTGACTGAGGTGGGCGTGGATGTGAAAGAAGGCGATTTTATTATTGCCGTGAATGGCAAATCGGTGCTCACCACCGCCAACATCAACGAGCTGTTGATAAACACCGCCAACAAACAAGTGGAACTCACCGTGAACAGCACCGCATCCGCCGAAGGCGCACACAAAATTATCGTGGTTCCTGTGGACGACGAATCGGGTTTGTACTATTATAATTGGGTTCAGAACAACATCAAAAAGGTGAACGACGCCACCAACGGCAAGGTGGGCTACATCCACATTCCCAACATGGGCGCGGATGGATTAAACGAGTTTGTGAAACATTTTTATCCCCAACTGAGCAAAAGCGCCCTCATCATTGACGACCGCGGCAATGGTGGCGGCAATGTTTCCCCGATGATTATCGAACGTTTGAATCGCGAATTGGTTTATATGAAAGTGTCGCGCAATGCCAGCCAATCGCCTGCGGGTATCGAGCAACAATATGGTCCGAAGATATGTTTGATTGACCAATATTCGGCTTCCGATGGCGATTTGTTTCCCTATCAATTCCGTGAGTTGAAAATTGGGAAGCTGGTTGGGCAACGCACCTGGGGCGGCGTGGTTGGCATCAGAGGTTCATTGCCTTTGATGGATGGCGGCTTCCTGAACAAACCCGAATTTGCACATTATGATGCCGAAGGCAAGAAATGGATTATCGAAGGGCATGGCGTTGATCCCGACGTGGTGGTGGTGAACGACCCCGCAAAAGAATATGCAGGCGAAGATGAACAATTGAACAAAGCGATTGAGTTGATTTTGGAAGATTTGAAGAAGATAGACACGAAACTGCCGCTTGTGCCTCCTTATCCTGATAAATCGAAGTAAATTCGAAGTTCCAAACTCCCTGCCTGCGTGATGCAGTCAGGCAGGCAAATTCCAAAACCCAAATACCAAAACCCGCCCCCATATTCGTAACCTGTCCCCTACACGAAGTGTCGGGGTTCGCCCATTCGTAATTCGTAGAGGACAATCCTTGGAATTTGGAGCTTGGAATTTGGAGTTTGGATCTTTTTCTTTTGGGCGCCTCCCCCCGTGAAAAACGGGGGGACCGGGCTTTCCGCTGCTAGTCCTCGCGCCGCGAAGAAGCGGCGCTGTGGGCTATCCGCTACAATCCCTGGCGCGCGTGCCAACGGGCAATCCTCTGGACTTTTAATCATCATTTCCATGTATCCTCCCCATAGCCCCAACTGCTTGCCCGATCGGAACGGGCGGGGGCGCAATATGCCAGCCGTGGGTGCAGCCCACGGAAACTCCCACCCCAAAAACCTCACCAAATTGCTCTATCAGTTCACCTCCGACCTCTATCAGTTCACCTCCAACCTCTATCAGTTCACCTCCGAGCTCTATCAGTTCACCTCCGACCTCTATCAGTTCACCTCC
>CAIOJS010000433.1 GCA_903858655.1 uncultured bacterium
ATTATTGCCATTGTCAGCAAATATGATGTTCCCGGTAGCGTCCGGTCGAATTCCAAAAGGAATATACAATTTGGAAGCCGTAGCCAAGCCCCCATCTCCTGTGTGTCCTGCCGTGCCATTGCCGGCAATCGTGTGGATGTAGCCTACTTGTGCATTTGCTATCAAACCAAATAATGCAAATGCAAGGAATAACAATTTTGTTTTCATAAGATATAAGTGTTTTGGATAAAAGAATTTGGATGCGAAATTAATAAATAATATTCAAATACGAGCAACCATATTAAAATTATTTGCAAAGAAGCATAAAATCTATGCTGATAGTAGGAAAATAAATGCAGCAATGAGCAACTGCATCATCATTATTTCCTTTGAAAAAGTATCGAATGAAATGCGCCCTAGGCGAATTTATATCTGAGAAAAAATAACAATAAAACAATCCAACAATATAGCCATTTACTAAAACAGACAAACAACCAATCAACTAATCCAACTATTCACCTAGAAACCGCTCCGCCTCAATAGCAGCCATGCACCCCGTGCCTGCTGCCGTGGTAGCTTGCCTGTACACATGGTCTTGGATATCGCCTGCGGCAAACACACCTTCCACGCTGGTCTGCATGCTTCCTGGTTTTGTAATTATATAGCCAGTTTCATCCATGTCCACCTGCTCTTTGAATATCTCTGAATTCGGGGTATGACCAATGGCAACGAACACACCGTTCACATCTAATTGCACACGTTCGCCTGTTTCCGTATTTTTCAGCACGATACCGTCAACGCCATTGTCGCCTGTAACTTCTGTAGGGACATATCCCAACATCATCTCGATGTTAGAGGTGTTGAAGGCTTTGTGCTGCATAGCCTTGGAAGCGCGAAACTCCTTGCGGCGATGTATCAGATACACCTTGCGACACAACTTAGCCAAATAGGTAGCTTCTTCCAAAGCAGAATCACCTCCACCTACTATTGCCACATCTTGTCCTTTAAAGAAAAACCCATCGCAGGTTGCACATGCCGAAACACCGTAGCCTCTCAGCTTTTGTTCCGAATCTAAACCCATCCATTTGGCAGTAGCACCTGTAGCGATAATCACCGTATCAGCCAAAAGCGTGTGCTCTTCATCAGCAACTACTTTAAATGGTCTCGAAGAAAAATCCACACTTGTGATAACCCCCCAACGTATATCTGCTCCAAAACGTTCGGCTTGACGCTTCAAATCTTCCATCATTTGATTGCCGTCAACGCCTTCGGGATAACCGGGGAAGTTCTCCACTTCGGTTGTAGTTGTTAGTTGCCCGCCCGGCTGCATACCTTGATACACCACAGGTTTTAAATCTGCCCGTCCGGCATATATTGCTGCCGTATATCCTGCAGGACCCGAACCAATGATTAGAACTTTTACTTTTTCAATTTCTGTACTCATATCTTTATATTTTAATATTAATGGCAATAAACGGTGTCATACGTGGCACCATATCCTGTCCACGAGCCTAAAGCCCCACCCACAATGTTGGTCGGCACGCTTGTGGTCGAGGAGAATGGATTGCCTCCTGAGAATATTTCTGACTCTGCTGCCTTCCAAAATTTATAACTCTCGTAATCTAATGTACATAATTTTGTAATGACAGTGTCACCTACTCTATAACCCAATCCCCGTGTGTTGTTATCGGTAGGAGGGACAATATTGCTTGCAAAACCATGGTATAGTTGCGATGTGAATGTAACACCACTAAAGAACTTATCATCCCATACCGAACCATATATAGGAACAAAATCTGCATCCACATTCAAAATCTTCGTATAAGCACGATAGTAGTTATACACCGCACCATCGTCCGTTGCAGATGCATATACATTTCCAATAGTATCATTGTTTGGATTTAGCTTAAACCACAACGTATCGAACTTTGCAAGGTTTTGTATTGTGGTGACAGATGAGTAACTCTTTCCTTCCGAGGATATTGTTAGTGTATAAGTTTTGCCCACTTCCCCTTTCAATGTTCTGCCAACATATATATAGGTAGGAAAGAAACTGGTATCAACTCCTGTGAGTGTTTCGGTATTGGTCCCATCGCTTACGGTCACCACTGCACCTTTCACTAGAGATGAAAGCAATGCTGCCAAATCTATTGGAGCAAAGTAGGGGGATGATTTGGTCAAAATAACCACCGGACATCTGTTGTTTTCAATCCATCCCTCCACCACAAGTTTCGATGGTTCGTTTGGCAAATTGATTGTGATTTCCTTTGTGCATGATGAAAACACAAAAGCACTGGTAATTATGAGCAGTATTAGCTTGTTGGATATTTTCATAACGATAGTATTAAAATTTAAAGTTCCAAGTAACTGAAGGAATAATAGGGAATAATGAAACCTGTTTGGCAACAGTCTGTAAATTAAAATCGGGTAGGATAGTTCCTGTGGTCTCAAAATAGATGTAGTAAGGATTCATACGGCTATAAACATTATAGATGCCGAAGTTCCAACTGGAGTGAAATCTCTTTCCCGGCTTCTCTTTTCCTTCATAAGTAGCAGAGATATCCAAACGATGATATGCCGGCATCCTGAAAGCATTACGCTCGCTATATTCGTTCACGATATTTCCGGATAAGAAATAGCGCGACACAGGCAAAGTCATCGCATTACCAGTGGCATACACCCACACAACGGATATAGACCAACGCTTGCCAAGTTCTTGTGTAATGACGATTGATATGTCATGCCTACGGTCATATTTTGCATAGAATACCTTGCCTTGATTGATTTCCGGGAACTTGCGTTGTGTCCATGATAAGGTATATCCTATCCAACCAGTAGTCTTTCCCATACGTTTCTTGATATACACCTCGCCACCATACGACCAACCTCTGCCAAAAGTGAAGTTGTTATCTGTGTTATTCTTTATATTATCCACAGGCTGCGAACCTTCTTTGAATTCAATCTGATTGCGCATATCTTTATAATATAACTCGAGCGAAGTCTCCCACATGTTTTTTTTGAAATTCTGGAAATACCCGATAGAATACTGGTATCCAATTTGTGGTTTTACGATAGATGTGCTCGGCACCCAAATATCCATAGGTAACGAAACCGAAGTATAGGAAACCAAGTGGATATATTGATAATTCATAGAGAAGGATGCCTTAATGGATGAATGAGATTTGATTCCAAATTTAACTGAGATGCGAGGCTCCAAGCCTTGATACATTTTGATAAGTTGACCGCGTTTGTAAGATATAGTGCTATCAATCTTGCCAATATTATCCATAATGTAGCGGTCATAAGGTCCGACATGAAAGAACATGGAATAACGAAGCCCACCACTAATTTTGATCTTTTCCGTCACATCAAAATCATCAGACGCATAGAATGCGATCTCATGGGAGTAAAGTTTTACTTTACCGCCCAAATCGAATACGGTTGTATCAGACTTAGCAGAGGCGTTGTTTGGTGTGAATATATGATAGATATAATCCATTCCGAATTTAATATTATGACGGATTGCAGGAATGTAGGTAAAATCGAGTTTAGCACTGTAATCTTTTATACCTGAATAGAGTTTCATTTCATAAAGACTTTGGTCAGCCTTTAAATTGAATTTATAGTCACTATAGACGAAAGTTGTATTTGAAAATAATTTTTCATTAAATAGGTGATTCCAACGGACACTGGCTGTGGCATTGCCCCAATCTATCGAATTGGAGAAGTTTCCACCTCCTTTTAGATTAAAAACATCTTTGCCAAAATATCCGCTCAAAAACAAACGATCTTTGTCGGAGAAATAATAGTTAATCTTCGCATTCAAATCATAGAAATAATATCCCCCTTTTTTGAATGGAGAGGATGACTTTAAAAATGGACGCATCAGCAAATCAATGTAAGTTCTGCGTCCCGAAACAATAAAAGAGCATTTGTCTTTTTTTATTGGACCCTGAATTGTGAGACGGGATGAAATCAAACCTAATCCCCCATCAATTTCAAATTTCTTATTATTACCTTCTTTCATTGAAATATCTAAAACTGAAGCTAAACGACCGCCATAGTTGGCAGGCATCCCTGCTTTAATCAATTCAACATTCTTTAAAGCATCAGCATTAAAAACAGAAAAGAAACCCAATAAATGAGAAGCGTTATATACCACTGCTTCGTCCAATAATATTAAATTTTGGTCGGGACCGCCACCTCTGACATAATAGCCTGTGTTGCCTTCCCCTGCAGAAAGAACTCCTGGGGTCAATTGTATGGCTTTTATGATATCAACCTCCCCAAAGATTGCCGGTAATTTTTTCATCTTCTCTATGGGAATATCTACACGTCCCACGTCAGTACTTTGTATGTTTTTGTCCTCGCGTTGTCCTGAAATAACAACTTCTTTAGTGGTGATAACATTAGGCTCGAGGCTTACATTAATTTTGATGTTCTTATCGAGTGTGATTTTTTCTTCATAATCTTTATAACCTACAAAAGATGACACAAGATTATAAACTCCTTTATCAACCGTGATAGAATAAAATCCATAAGTATTAGTTGAAACGCCCTTCATTAGTTCTTTGAGATAAACGTTAGCACCGATTAGAAATTCACCGGTGTTTGCATCCTTGACAGTTCCACTTATCGTAAAACGCTGAGCGTAAGTAGAACTCGATGCCACAATGAAAACCAAAGTGCATACATATATATAAAGTAGAGTTTTTTTCATAATGGAAAAATAAAATAAAGAATGCAAAATTAGTGATTGTTGCCATATAAAAAATAATTTATTTCATAATTTTTGCAAATAAATATTTTTATATTCGTAAAAAGATGTAATTTTGTGGTCTCGTTTAGAAGTGAAAAAATTCAGGGGTGTGGCACTTTGGATAGCTTACCCCGACATGGATGTCGGGATGGTCGGAAGTCGCATCATTCTTTACATAAATAAAATAATTCGTTCTTATAAATAAAAATATTCGGGGTGTGGCGCAGTTGGCTAGCGTACTTG
>CAIOJS010000434.1 GCA_903858655.1 uncultured bacterium
AAAATAACGGAATGGGTAATTTCAACAACAGTATCGCGGGTCGTATCAATCTTTGTCAAAAATCTAGGCGTACCATACGCCAGTACATCAGTATCCTCACTCAGCACACAGTCTACTTTGCCGTCTACACAAAGTTTCGCAGCATATCGCTCGGCCTCGTCCGGCGCCTCTACATACGGAATACGGAGAACGTCAAACAGCTGTTTCGACACCTTAATATCGTCTGGTGTAATATTGATCATCATATTTTTCATAGCCTCAAATTTAGACTTAATTAATTGAATGTTAATCTTTGCGTTTTTACGGAAAAACGGCACAAAGCCTCCCTCTTTTTTATGAATCTCCTCTATCAACGGACCGACTACACCCGTCTCGTCAAATGCGACAATCTCTTGCTCAATCTCGTTAAGCTTATTATTTAATTTTACACGCGATTCGCGTCGTCTAAGCTGCTCATCGCCTTTTTCAGCAGGCGCCTTACCATCATAAATAAATATACAGTGAACGTCCCACTTTCGCAAACAAACGATCAACGTCAAAAAGCATTCTAACCAGCGATCGCCATGAATCGCCTTATATTTGTAAAGATACAGTGATATATCGATCGCTATTTTTTTATACGAATACTGCGAAAGGTGTGTATGTTTATAACAACCAGGCGCATATTTTTCTAAAAGTCGGTGGAGGTGTTTGATACCCATTTTAAAGTTTGAGATATTTTTTGAAATAAATTGAACTATATTAAAGGGCACTTCTTTAACAAGGTTTAAAACATTAAAAATGACGTAATTTACAGACTCCAATCACACCGCAATTTATTCGATTGCCAGCGTTTCCTGAAATAAGAGACTCCTTGTTCATACCCAACCCCAAATCGTCCTGCCCTTCGTGAATTACGATCGATCGACCAACAATCGATATATCTTTTTTGTCATTATTATACATCGTCAACAAATCATCGTCGTATTCGTGCTTAAAATAACCATTGGAATTAAACGTAAAATTATTAATCAAATCGCCTGCATGACGCGGCATATTGTAGTGGCGAGATCCATGAGTATGGCCATACGGATTATGATGCAACCCAAGACTTTTACAACCATCTCGCGTATCGCCAAATTCATGTATATGAATTGCGTGTGTTTTACGAGATTCACCTTCTATTTCGATACGGACTTTTACAGAACCATTAGGCGAACACTGATGAAACTCGACTGTTCCGTGTATTCCATTTTAGGATCTAGCACACAAACAGCATTTCGACCATCGCAAACGTAAGAATTATGAAATTGATAACTGTTATACGAAGGCGCGATATTATTTCCCATTTTATTAATTACTTAATCATTTAAAATAAAGTTATAAAAATGATCGTTTTTTGATATTCACATTTTAACATTTTAACATATTTAACATATTTAACATACATGCCCAAACACCCATATAACTACGTTGAACCCGTTCCCACATACTACCACAATTCATCATTTCAACTTGAAATAAAGGATAGCACCATCACAGGTGCTGGATTAGGCGTATTTACAAACGATAATATACCAGAAAACACATTTATCGACTATTACACAGGTGACTATTTCTGCATACCAACGAGTCGTTATTATTTTAGCATAAATGACACACTCGGTATTGACGCTGGTTCGTACCCAAGATGTTACATGGGAATGATCAACGACAATAGCATCGCGGTCGCCTCTAAAAATAAACGACACGATAAAAAATCCATCGATGAAACTCGTAATAATTGCAAGTTTGTTGTAGATGGGACAACAGTAAGCATATTTTCAACACGACCAATCAAATCCAATGAAGAATTGTTTATTAGTTACGGCGATGAGTATTGGGCATAATGAATTGTTAAACTAAATTTATTGAATTCAATAAATTTCATAGTTGTATTTTAGACAATTCGCTAA
>CAIOJS010000435.1 GCA_903858655.1 uncultured bacterium
ACATAATCCGCTTTTCCAATCTGAACATCATCAATAAAAAATCCAATTTCCTAAACCTTAGTAGAAAAGTAAAACATGGAAGGAATCTAACCTTATTACCTTATTATATTGGCAATGATGAAACATATTCGAAATGGTTTCAAAGGATTAAATAAGGGAATAAGGTTGATGATTTTTTGTTCATAAATATGCTACTAAGGTTTTAGCGTGGTGAATTATAATATGATTTTAATATCTTTAATAATAAACGTTTTCTTAGATGAAGCATTCGTATTCTATTCTTTATTGAAAAATATATTCGCTAATCTAAAAACATCATCCTCAGCAATATTTTGAATAGTATCAACTATAAATTAAATCTCCTTCAATATAAACCCCTCCTACTCTATCCCAAATCTTTCCTTCGCAAATCCAAAAATATCCTATATAGAAACAAAAGCTCATTACGCAATAATAAAAGTATTGTCCCCACTATTGCGGACTCTATCCTGACTATTGCGTACTGTATCCTGATAATTGCGTACACTATTTTTATTGTTGCGTATATTGTCATTATAATTGCGTAGATTATTTTTATTTCTGCGAATATTGCTTTCATCATTGCGTAGATTGTATTTATTATTGCGAAGATTGTTTTTATCTCTGCGGAGATTATTTTCATCTCTGCGGAGATTATTTTCACTATTGCGGAGATTCCTTTTAGAATGGCTGTTAATTCTTTTATCATAAAATATATAATATTCAATATAAATAACTTATTTATTATTTCAACTTATGTTATTTTCATCTTATACAATATTCCATTCATCTTGAAAAATATATTTATCGCAAAATATTTTGTCATTAAAAAGATTTTTTATAACTTTGCCGAGCTATTTATCCATAAATTCATTTTTATGAAGACACAAATCATCAAAACTAACTTTAATTTTGGCTTAACTATCCTTGTAACGTTTGGCGATAGAGCTGTTTCAGCACGTGTGCGCGATCACGACATCTTGCTTTCTTATGGAATTGATGATGCGTATATGTCTTTGTTTTCATCTATCTTAGAAGAAGTTAGAAATTTCCCTACCGACATTGAATATATGGGTAAGGTGAAAGACCTGCGCGAAACCAAAGACCTTGATGCCGAAAATCTTACGATTGCTATACGTTCCATGATGAGTCGGGTGGTGAATGTGTTCCCGAGAAACAGTGGCAAATGGATACGTTTCGATACGAAAGGATTAAATAAGATGTCGGATACGGCTCTTCACGATTGTGGATTGCGTGTGGTGCGTATGGCTACCTTGTTTTTGGCTCAACTTGCGCCAAAGGGCGTTACTGTCGAACTTATTGATGATCTCCAAACATTATCTAACAAACTGATGGCGAGCATAGAGGCTCATGACGATGCCGCTTTGGAGCGCATAGCCGCCACCACCGACCGCATCGAGGTGGCTAACAAACTCTACGGGATGATAGTCGAGCTGTTTGGCTACGGCAAAGACTATTGGTCTTCACGCAATTATGCCCGCTATAAAGCTTATATTATCTATAACACACCCTCCGCCAAGCCAAAACTTTCGGGCAAAACGGGCAGCATTTCGGGCTCCCTGCTCGATGCACAAACCCATCAGCCCACGCCAAATGCTAAAATCAATTTGGAATATGTCAAAACGCCCATCATTCCTAACGCTTCGGGCTTTTGGCATCGCAAAAAAGTGCCCATAGAATGTACCCAATTTTGGGCAGAATCCGACCAACATACCCTCCAACAGGGCAAAATCACCCTAAAAGAAAACCAAAACACCCACCTCAACATCCTCATAGCACCTGCCGCCCACCCAACACCGGGGGAGGAAAACCCTTCCCTACTCAACACCTAAATCTATGTTTTAACATAAAAAAAGAAGGCTTACCCTTCAGCAAGCCTTCCTTCATGGTTGAATTGTTCTATTGCTCTATTGATTTCTTCTTAGTGTAACTAATTGTTCTTAGTGCCTAAGTGGTTTCCCTTTGGAGCTTGGATTTTGGTATTTGGTATTTGGAACTTTTAATCCTTAATAAACTTCCTAACCCCTTTCCCATTTTCTGATGTAAGTACCATATAATACATGCCTCTGGCAAGCTGCGATATATCAATATCCATTTTGGGTTTCAGCATGGGTTGCGTTAGCAGCAATTGCCCTTCAATATTATAAATTGTGAGTGTTGCGGCTGTAATAGTATTGGAGGAAGTGTTTTCAATAGTAATGGTAGTATTGGCAGGGTTGGGGTATAAATCAAAATTAGTTGTTGAATTATAATCCGAAATTCCGGTACATGTTTGAACGTGAATTGTAATAATTGCCGTAGCCGTGCAACCGGTGACCGTAACCGTAACTGTATAAGCAGTAGTAACAGCGGGACTAACTGTGATAATTGGTGTGGTGAGCCCTGTGCTCCATAGATACGATCCACCGCCGGATGCCGTGATAGTTGCGCTTGAACCTGAGCAAATCGTATCGTGATTTGCCAAAAGACCTGCCGTTGGAATAGAATATACATTAACTGCGCCCGAGACAGTGCTGGGCAATGCACATCCGGAATCAATAGCAGCGCAATAATAATATTTCGTTCCTGCAATAGTTGTCAAAGGAGTATAAGTGGGGTTCGTTGCACCGGGTATCAATGTTCCACCTGTGTTTGAAGCAACAGTATTGCTATACCATTGATATCCGGTAACAGGTGCCGCAGCCACTGATAGAGCTGTTGATGGTGCGCCTAAGCATATACTCTGGGTAAGCAGTGAAGGCTGTAAGGAATACACTGCCGGAGTTGCCATATTTACAGTAACCGGGGTGCGGGTAGGAGAAACACAACCACCACCAACATACGTTACGGTAACAGAACCATTGCCTAAAGTAGAAAGTACTGTTGCGCTTGTGCTTGTAGCTGTTGCATCAATGTAGGAACTTCCACCATAACCTGATGTATAGGAGCCGCCGCCACCGCCGCCGCCAACATAACCGCCGCCGCCGCCGCCGCCGCCTGTGCTGCATGAACATGAGGCACCTCCGCCACCAAATCCACCATCACCGTAGCCGGCACCGGGCCATCCACCTGCTTGACCGCCCATTTGTCCATTTCCGCCGTTTGTGAAACTTTTTGCTACTGGATTATAGGTTCCGTAAGTAAAATTAACTCCGGGAGTTGAAAAGCCTGCACCATTACTTCCGAATTGCTGAATAGCAGAACTTACAACGGCTGTTGTTGTGCTTGCATTCTGACCTGCAACAATAGTTTGTGCGGCACCGCCGCCACCACCTGCAACAAACAAAGGTGTGGCTGTTGTATAACTTGCGCCCTGAGCCACAAATGAACCACCACCACCACCATCAGAATTACTAGTAGCATGGCTTGAACCCACTTGACCTACCAAAATATTAAGTATCGTACCGGCATTAAGCATAACAGTTCCGTTAACCTGCGCTCCGTAACCTGAATAGGTTGTTGAAGTTCCTCCACTGGCTCCCTTAACTGTAAAAGTATAAGAACCTGTTGCTGGAACAGTCCATTGCTGAATACCCTTTCCTAATACCGTAACTGCTCCGGCAAGCGTTGTGCTTGTATAAGCAGTGTTTACCATGGCTTGTGTTGGTCCTACAGTATCAGTAGCCGTGCAAGTTGTGAAATTATATATTGTGCTAGCCGGTTGGGATGCTTCCGCATAATAAGTAGTAGGAGAAACTGGTGAAACAACAAAATTACCGCCACTGGGTGAAGTACCTAGCAGTGTTCCACCCGTTGGAACGGTGTACCAGGTGATAGTGGCTCCGGGTTCAATGGCGCTAAGGTTTGTTGAACTGCCGGGGCAAATTGTTGGCGGTGTTGCAGTAACAATAAGAGGTGCACTTATGATAACAGCATTAAACGTAACAGAATTTTGAGTTGCTCCACAACTTGTAACAGCGCAATATATGCTAGCGTTGGCTGTTAAACTACCTGGATTATACGTTTGAGTAGTGATACCGGTTGAAACTCCGTCTAAATACCATAAATACGTAAATGTTCCGTTGCCACCTGAACCTGCTGCTGAAAGTGTTCCGGGTGAAGCGCCTGAACAAATACTGGGAGAACCACCGGATAATACAGGTGTTCCATTTGCAGGATATACTGCTATTGCACCTGAAACATTACTGGGAAAGCTACAACCACTTGTTGCAACGCAATAGTAATATAGGGTGCCTGCTGTTGTGGTGAGAGGAGTATATGTAGTGTTGGTTGCTCCGGGTATTAATGTTCCTCCGGTATTTGATGCTGTAGCATTACTGTACCATTGATATGATGTTGCAGGTGAAGCAGCAACTGTTAAAGGTGTAGGTGCACCATTATAGCATAAAGTTTGTGTAGCTGTTGCTGGTTGTACTGAAAATACAGGACCTGGAATAACGGTAACAGTAACAGGAACGCGAGCTGGACTTGCGCAACTGGGTGTAAAATATGCTATGACTACTTGACCGTTGCCTGAATTTGTAGCAGCAGTGTTTGTTTGGCTTGTGCCGCTATTATAAGAACCACCGCCATATCCGCTAGCCAGAGTTGCATAGCTATTCATTCCACTACCACCGCTGTAACCACCACCGGCACCTGCTTCAGTATAACATGAACCATAATAATCTGCAGTGGCACCGCCACCGAAACCACCTGCGCCATAGCTAAGGCTAGTTCCGCCAGCTCCTCCCTGACGGAATCCCTGTCCACCGCCGCCATAAGTAGGCTGATAGGTGTCATTACCTCCAGAAGTATAAAATCCGCCCCCGCCGCCGCCACACGTAGTGCTTGCTGCTCCGTTACCATTAGTGCCCGGAACAGGTCCACCGCCATCACCAGTTGTTGTAACATTAGTTATTTGTCCTCCTTGTCCGGCACCATTTGTATAGCTTCCACCACCACCACCAGCACATATCATTGGTGTAGCAGTAGCAAAAGCAGCGCCTAATCCAACAAATGTACCACCACCCCCACCAGGCATACAACTACAAGCTGTAGCAGGTTGCTGTCCTACCAATAATGATAAAACTTGTCCGCCGGTTACAGCGAATGTGCCTTGTACTGATGCACCCAGCCCGCCTGGAGCTGCTGCACTATATTGTCCACCCTGAGCTCCTTTGGCTGTAATTGTAAGTGAGGTAACTCCTGCCGGAACAGTCCATGTAACAATAGAACCGGTATATGAAATAGTTGTGCTTGTAAAATTGTTGCCTTCTGCTTCTGCATAATATGTAGTAGTTGCAGTTGGTGAAACTGCATAATTTGCGCCGCTGATTGAAGTGCCAATACTAGTTCCGCCTGTTGGAACAGTAAACCAGTTGATAGAATACCCCGTTGCAGTTGCATTTAAGTTGGTTGAACTACCATTACATATTGTAGATGGTGTGGCTGTAACGCTTATTGGGTTTGGGGGATTTGCTACAACTATTGCTCCTGATACACTACTGCTTAATGATGAACCGCAACTATTAGAAACAACGCAATAATAATATAAAGTTCCGATTGTTGCTGTCGAAGGAGTATAGCTGCTGCTTGTAGCTCCGCTGATAAGTGTTCCTCCAGTATTTGATGCTACAGTATTGCTGTACCATTGATAATTTGTGGCACTTGCTGATATTGTTAAGGCAGTGGCTGCTCCGATGGGGCATAAAATCTGAGATGCTGTTGATGGTTGGGTAGTTATTGCTACAGGAGGCGTCCATGTGTAGGTTTGTCCATTAGCAGGATAAACAGTAGAAGAGTATGTTAAAGTATCAGCATTCGATGTGCCTGTAATAGTAGCTGCCCATGAAATTGTAGTTTTCCTGCAATTAAAATCAGCAACTGTAGCACCGGTAAGACCAACTTGTTTTCTTAAATGATCTACTGCAGCACCTGCACCATAACATATTTGAATGGTATTAGAAGTTTCAGATAATTTTAGTTGCATAGGCAAGGTACTAGATATACTCAAATTATCAACGTAATAATTGGTAAACTGAATAGTAAATACTCTGTTAGGCGCAGTACCTGTAAGTGCCCATACAGGAGCTCCAAATAGTTTCCCATTACCGGCACATATTGCAATACAGTTTGGCAAAGAAGACAATGGAATGTATGTAGTTGTTGAAGATGCTAGAACTCCAAGCTGAACAAAGCCATTTGTATTTGCTGATATTTGAGTAAATGTTATACCATGATAAACAAAATTAAATCCAATGCTGGTTAAGGCTGAATAGCCATCATCAGTGGTACCGCCCGCAAGCGTAAAAGCTGTGCCTGAAATGGCATTGTAGGGTCCTGATGTCTGAGAAAAGCAATACGTTGAAACATTTTGCGCTTTCACCTCCAAGTTTACGCTAAAAAGCATAATCATAACCATTGCAACTATCGTCGCAGCGGTTTTTCTAAAGATTGATGTGTAGATATTTTTCATTTTTTCTGTTTTTTGTTTTTACTTGTTTTTTTATTGTTTAATAAAAAGCTTTCAATTTCTTATTATAGGTCCAAACTCAACCTTTGAACGCAAGTTGAGCCTGCCGAAGCAATCTTTCAGTACTGCGGAACAAACTTTCAGTACTGCGGAACGAACTTTCAGTACTGCGGAGCGAACTTGCAGGTCTGCGGAATGAACTTTCAGTACTGCGGAACGAACTTCCCGGTCTGCGGAACAAACTTTCAGTACTGTGGAACAAACTTTCAGTACTGCGGAACGAACTTTCAGTACTGCGAAACGAACTTGCAGGTCTGCGGAACGATCTTCCAGTACTGCGGAACGAACTTGCAGTACTGCGGAATGACCTTGCAGGTCTGAAAAGTCGTTATTTTGAATTATAAAATGTCTTGAAAGGATTGCAATATGGGGTTTTTCTTCAGCAGAAACGCTTAGCTGTTCAAGCCTATTGGCTGCATGATGATGGAAGCTAAGTGCATCATCATTCAAATTATTATGTTGGGCAACGCTAAAAGCTTTTTCTATAGAAAATAAAAGATAAGAGGGGGGCGTGTGTGTGTAAAAGTGTCTCACTCCATCTTTTTCGATAGAAACATAACCACCACAATTAAAATCAAACTTACCGATCATAAGCTGTTAGATTACATTTTTTACTACACCATTTTTCCAACTGAAATAATTTGCAAATGTACTACAGAAAATGATAGATACAAGTATTTTTTTAATAAATGTGCATATAAATAAAAAAAGATGTTTGAAATATGCGAAATATAAGTGGTTCGCAAAGAAAAAACAGTAATGCTACAATTTATATTTGGCTAAATAACCAATAATAACTATCAATAAAAAAATGACTTAATGACTATCAATGACCAATAATGACCACCAAATGACCACCTAATTAACCAATCAACTCAATCAACCCAATTAACCCCACTTTTCAATCAAGAAAAGCATATTCGAGGTCATCACTCCTTTGTTGATGATACTCATTTTCATGTCGAAGGAGCTGACGATGGCTTGCAGGCGTGTGGCAGACAGGAAATGAAGCTGCATGTCGTCGGTTTTGTTGAAGCCGATGTTGGTCGAGAAGAACTCGGTGAAGCGTGTCAGCTTATGTTTGTCGTGCAGGTCGCTGTTGCCGTCGCGGATAAGGATGCGCCCGCCGGGGTTGAGGTTGTGGATACATTTCTCAATGACGCGCAACTGCTTTTCGTCAGAGAAATAATGCAACACATCGCTCAAGATGAACACATCGCAAGGCTCCAACTCACATTCGGTGATGTCGCCATGCGAAAAAGAAACGTTGCGGGGTTTCGACATACAATGCTCGGCAATTTCAATCTTCTCTTCATCATAGTCAATGCCATGAATATGTCGCTCGGACGAAACCATCCCCAAAATCAGGGAGAGATAGCCATAGCCGCAGCCGATGTCGGTGATTTTCGCTTTGCGCGGAATCAATTCATCATAGACTTGATAATTGCGTTCCAAGCGCAATTTGATGCGGGTGTACCATTCCACGATGGGACCTTTATAGAGGAAATTGCGGACAATGATGTCGCGAAACTGCTTCGGTTTGCGATAATGCTCGTTCAACAAAAGCTCGTATTCATTGCGCATCAAGGCTTGTATGTTTTTGGCACGTGCCGAATAATCTTCGCCCCACGCGGCATCATCATGGCGAATGCGGTCGAGGAACTTGACGGTAATCAAACTCTTTTTGCCCATCAGTTCCCCTTTGGCGATATAGTCGCCTGTGCCATGGCTCACGAGCGGCAAAATGTCGAGCTTCATCTTTTCGGCAAGATAAAAGGCGCCTTTATGGAAACGATGCAGATGTCCATCGTTGTTGCGGGTGCCTTCGGGAAACACCATGATAGAATAACCTTCGGCAACAGCAGCCGCCAATTTGTCGCCGATGAAATCGAAGCCCGCCGAGGCAGGTAAAAAGCCGCCAAGTTTCACGATGATGCCGATAAACTTATTGTAGTAGAACTTATCGTTGGTAATCATGATGATTTTGTGGGAAAACATCAGGAACAAAGGAATATCTATGAGCGATTGATGATTGGCAATGATGACGGCGGGTTTCTTGAAAGTATCTTTCCCAAGGTTGATAATCTTCTTCCGCGTGAAATACATCAAATACATGGTGCTGCGACAGACTATCATCAAGGTAATATGGTATAACCAACGGCGATTCTTCCTGCCGATGGGCAGTATCTTATAGATGCTGAGTCCCAACACGGCGGTGATGAAACATCCCGTAAGGAAATAGGTGTAGCAGGTGACGGCGTACAGGAAGTCGTAGGCAGTGAGCGGAAATTTGCGGAATGCATCTTTTTTATAGACCAAAAGTCGAAACAAAGCCGGCGGAATGGTATAAGAAAGAAACACCACCGAAAACATGCCGATGATGGTCAGCAGGGCGATGGACTTGAGGGCGGGATGTTGGGCAAAAATCAGCACTCCGACGCCAATCAAGGTGGTGAATGCCGACAGAAAGACAGCCGTCTTATAAGAATCGAGTAGTTTCACACCGCGTCGCTTATATTCTTGCAACATCCCATCCATGATAAAGATAGAAAAGTCGTCGCCCAAGCCGAAAATGAAAGTGGAGATGATGATGCTGAATATATTGAATTTGATATCCAACAAACTCATGATGCCAAGTATCCATATCCAACTGATAAACATGGGTATGAAGGTGATGATAGCCAACTCGATGCGTCCGTAGGAGAACAACAGGAAGAAAAACACCAAGAGGGAGGAAATTAATAGGATGGTATTGAAATCGTTATTGATGACGTCAATGAAATGTGAGAGGAGGTTGTGGGTTTCCACAATCACGGTGTTCTGATCTTCGGGCAAAGCCTTCACTACGGCATCGCGTTTCTGCGGATTGATTTTCAACACCGTGACCACGAAATTATTGTCGGCGTCTTGGTTGATAAATTGCCCCGCAAGTTGTTGTTTAAGATAGTCGAAATCGGCTGCGTTAATCTTTTCGGGCTTATGTTCGATGCGCCCCAAGAAGCCAACAAAGGCATCATCGCGAAACTTCAGTTTTTTGCCGCTTGCCAACAGCCAACGCTTGAGGTCGGCGATGCGATGAGGGTTCCAAAAGTTCTCCCATTGCTGTGCTTTGATGCGCTGCATGGAGTCGCTCAGCAAAACCGACGAAACGCCCGCCACCTGATTGATCATGTTTTTGGCTTGCAGTTGACTGATTTTGCGGTTGATGATTTCGTTGTTCTTCAGCGATTCGTTTAGGGTTTTACCTTTCGAAACTACATAGACTTGGCGCAACGAACTGTCGGAAATGTTACTCAAGGTCTGCTCTGCTTGCTTGAGCTTGGTGGATGTGTAGCCCAATTTGTTCATATCGTCCTCGAAACTCACCTTGCGTGCCATGACAAAGAAGAAAACTGTAAGGACAACAATACCGCCAAGGATGTAAGGGTTGCGATCGAACTTATAGGCTGAGATTTTGTCAATGATATTATCTTTATGGATGTGGTCATCCACCTTTTTTTTGGTTTTGATAAAGAAAGGAAAGAAAATAAGCGTGAACAACACTGAACCGACCAAGCATAAGCCTGAAAAGAGACCGAAATCGCGAAGCACATCCGATTTAACCAACATCAGACCGAGGAAAGCCCCGATGGTGGTGGTGCTTCCTAAGGTGAGAGGCAAGGCAAGGTCTTTTATGACCACGCGAAGGCTTTTCACATGGCGATAATGGGCATAAAAATGCACGGAATAATTGATGGCGATGCCCAAAATGATGGAACCGGCACCTATGGCGATTAATGAGATATGCGGATGTATCAAATAAATAATGCCAAAGGAAAACAAGCCGCCGAAAAGCACGGGAGTCATCAGCACAAAGAAGGTGCCTTTGTTTTTGAAGAACACAGCGAAGAAAATCAGCAGCACCAATAAGGCGATTCCCATGGTGATATAAAAATCAATACGCAACTGACCTGCGTTACCAACAGCCGCAGCCACCGCACCGTAATATTGTATCTTGATAGCGGCATTGCCCGCTTTGTCGTTATAATCTTGGATGATGTCGTCGAGTTTTGTGATAAACTGCGTGTTCTTATAGCTTTCGCTTGTGGGGTTGGCGGCGCTGAGAAACATCAAAAGATGCTTCTTATCTTTAGAGAAGATAAAGCCCTTATACATCTCATAGCTGTTGCCGATGCCCGAGAGGCTCATCTTCTGCAAAGCAAATCGGCTTAAGCCCAATGGATCCCTGACAATGAACTTCCGCATGAAAATACCCGCAGGCGAGACCAATAATTTATAATCTTTTTGCAGGATAGAATCAATCTTGGTGGAGTCCATCATGGTGGCGATGTTATCGTAGTCGGTAGCATCTAAGAAATAGGGCAGATTGTTCCACAACACGTCGTAGGTGCCCGTCATTTGGTCTTCGCTGATTCTGTAGGTCATATCTTTGACCATATCGGGCATGAGTTTGTTCTTCACTTCCTGCGAAAGCTTATCGGCGCAAGCAATGAGTTCGTCGGGCGAAGCTTTCTTGTTCTCATCTTCAGAAATGATGACAACCAATTTGTTGTTGGAGCTTACCAATTTGAACACATCGGTGATATTTTCCACCCCTTTGGTCTTGGGCAAGAAATCGGTGATATCCTCATTGAACTTTATACGTACGGCTAAGGTATAAAAGAGCGCAACCAACACAAACAAGATTGCGAAAAGCAGAAACTTGCGCCTCACAAAGAAATCATAAATCTTTAAAAATACTGTTGCCATGCTGTTCC
>CAIOJS010000436.1 GCA_903858655.1 uncultured bacterium
AGGCTCTGAGTATGGCATGGTAGGTGTCGGAGTGTGACCTCCTACCCTTAGGAGTGTGACATCGGAGGCTCTGAGTATGACATCCGGTATGCTGGAGTATGACGTCCTAAGCAATGTTGATGATGTGCTAAGCTATGAGTATGACGTGGTAGGGGGCGGAATAGAATATCTAAGGCGTTGGGGACGGTGGTGTAGGCTCTTTTTTTTATGGAAAATGGAACGCAGATGACGTTGATTTTAATAGGGACGCTTGTGACTCTGATTTTAGAAGGGACGCAGATGACGCAGATTATTACGATTGAAGATGATTTTGAAACTTTTTTTCTTTGGTATTATTATTATTTGTAATTTTGTTGAAAATTTGATTGAAGGAATTTTATGGAATTAACTAAGAATGGAAACTTGTGTATTGAATAGCTTGGGCAGAAGATTAGAAAGATATAAACAACTTAGAAATGCAAAACATTTTAAAATTCTTTGAATACTTCTTATATGAGTGAATCCAAAATAATATTGCTGCATTTAACTGATTTGCACTTCGGAGATGTTCATAGTACAAGTATGTCGTTGCAAAATTTTTCATATAATGACATTGCTTTACTCATTGCAGAAACACTAAGAGCAAAGTTTTCAGAAAATAAAATGATTGTTGCCTTAGGAGGCGACTTAACGAATAAGGGAGAACCAAGAAAATATCAGTATGCACATGAGTTTTTAAGAACTCTTCAAGATAACTTGAAAGGATATGAAATTGATTTTATTCTTTGCCCAGGGAACCACGATATTGGAACTGGAAAAGAAAATTGCTTCTCAGAATTCAATATTTTCACAGGGGAATTGACAAGAAAAGAAGATTTCATATATACAGACACCAAAACATCTGTGGTTTTTGAAAAGTATAATTTAGCATTCGTTTCTGCTAATTCTGTTTTTCACAAAGAACACAAGTATGGATTTATTGAAACAAATGAATTGAAAAAAAACTTTTCTAATTCTAAAAAGCCAATCATTTTTTTAACGCATCACCATTTAATTCCAATGTTTAAAGATGACATATCAGCAATAAGAAATGCTTATGATGTGATTCGTCTTTGTCAAGAATATAATGTAAAATTGGTTTTACACGGACACATCCACAGTTCCTTTAAATTAGATTTGGCAAATGGGTTAAGCATTGTAGGATGTGGTGCACCTTTGCCTCAATTAGGTAGTAATTATAACAATCAATTTAATGTGATTAAATTAACTAATACAGGAGTAGAAGAAATAATAAATTACAGAATCATTTATGATTCAACAATAAATCATAACGCACAAGTATTTACAACTAATCTATAATCATGGTGAACTTAATAACTATTGAAAAAGATTCCAAAATAATTGAGATGTGGAATCATGCAGTTAATACTTGCAAACCAGTATCAAAAATTCCAAACCTGATATTGACTGGTGAATTCGAAATAGCTGAAACGAATTCCGATTGGATTAGACAATACAAACCAAAGGCATCACAATGGCAAGAACCGAAATGTCCGAAAAATCTTGAACTTAATCATGGAGAGTATGTTGATAAATATGTAAATAATTATAATAAAACAGGTATAGAATACATAATAAGCGAATTGAAAACAAAAGCGGATAGTAATAGAGCATGTTGGAGTTTGATAGACATGAATAAACTTATTGATAGTGCTGACGATCCAATTCCTTCCTTCATGCTTTTACAAGCAGGTATAACTGACGACAAATCGCAAATTTCAATCACAACTTATTATCGTGCTTTAGAAGTAAGTAAGTTTCTCCCAATTAATATTGCAGAAAGTTGTTTGGTTATTGAAAAAATAAACAAAGCATTTTCGTTTAATGCTAAAAGTTTTGCTATTACAATTCATGCGTTCAATGCTTACTATATTGAAAATTTTTCTTGCTTAGAGAAAGCCCCTATTGACACACTTAGTGAAATGGAGATAATGCTTGAGATTTCATTTTTGGCACAAGGGAAGAAATGGATACATAAAAGATTAGAAGAAAAAAGAGATTTAACTGAATCAAGGATTAACTCACATGGAATTCAAAATCTGATTGCAGCAATTGAGCTATACAATGCCAGACCGAAGGACACTCGTATAGAGAATTATGATACCATCCTTTTAAGTTCTCTTGAGGAAGTTTTAGACCATATCAAGCATTACAATAGTATCAAAGCAATTTCTTCATATGCAGAAGAAGCTAAAATTGTGTATAAAAAAATCAAAGATGGATTGAATAAAATAATTCAAATTGTATAATCATGGAGCTAAAAGAAATCATCAAACTCCAAAAAGAGTTTGATTTAAAACATAAAATAAATTTTAATTGGGCAGAAGAAATTTCTGAAAAGAACCTTGAGCATTTACAATTCTTGGTTCTTTCTCTTGCTGGTGAAGTTGGTGAAATGGCTAATTGTGTAAAAAAAGTTATTAGAGGTGATGAGCAGTATTTAACTTCAAAGGATAGAATCACAGAGGAACTTACCGATGTTTTTATTTATGTTCTGAAACTTGCTTATCAAATGAATGTTGATTTGGAAAGAAGTTATCTTCAAAAACTTGAAATCAATAAATCAAGATTCAAATCATTTGAAAAATAATGGACAAGAATTTTTCATTACATAAAGGAGATGCTAATACTTTGGTTTGCCAATCATTCAGTGATTGCTATCACGAGTTGAATCAATACATTCTTACGGAAGGAGTAAAAACAGAAAGCAGATTAGGTCCAACTTATGAAACTTTGAATTTCAAAATTGTTATTCAAAAGCCAATTCACAGATGCACAGTTTCTTTAAATAGAAATAGCAATATCTTTTTTCATTTGGCTGAATCGCTTTGGGTGTTGAGTGGTAGAAATGATTTAGAGTTCATTGAAATTTTCAATTCAAGATTTCTAGAATATAGCGATGATGGAAGAACTTTACATGGTGCATACGGAAAGCGCATGAGAAGTTGGAATGCAACAAATGGAGGTGAACCACTTGACCAACTTTTCAAAATAACTTCGCTTTTAAATTCAGACTCCGATTTAAGGCGTTCGGTAATTTCTCTTTGGAATCCTGCAATTGATTTGGGAAATATAAGCAAGGATATTCCTTGCAATACACAATTGGTTTTACGAGTGAAAGGTAATGATTTTCACTTAACCATTTTCAACAGAAGTAACGACTTGCATTGGGGTTACATCGCAAACATTTTTCAATTTAGTTTCTTAGGTGAAATAATTTCTTTACTCCTCAACAAGAAGTATGTAAAGCAAACTCATTTATCCCAATCACTTCACATTTACACTGAGAATAATTTAATTCGTGAGGTGACTGACTCAGATATTCAGAACATTTTTTACTCTCAATATATACCAAACGATTTTATCTTTAACTTTGAGAATTCACCAGAGCATTTCAAAGAAAGATTTACTGAATTGGATACTGTTTTAAAAAATGTTGCAGAAATGGTTTTAGAGTCTTATAAATCAGATGTTAAATCATTTCCTGATTTATTGAAAGTAATTGAACAATTTTGCTGCAAGAGCCAATCTCTTTATGAAATTGCATATTTGCTTACGCTATTTGTTAGTTATAAAAAGGAACTTAAAAAAGGATTGAGTAAAAACAAATTGAGAATACAGTATGCGGATTACCTATTGGAGAAAAATCGTTTGAATAAATTCAGACATCAGGATTATCTTGCGTTAGCGTTAAACTATTTTGTTCAGCGAATGGACAATGTAGCAAAAACAAAATACACAATCACAGATTCCCACATGGGAGAATATTAAAAGTGAACATGAAGAAAAATATATTTATAGCCTTTGAAGGCATTGATGGTAGTGGCAAAAGTACGCAAGTAAAATTGTTGACTGACAATTTGAAAAAAGTAGGACATAAAGTTTATGTTACTTTTGAGCCGACTGACAGCCCTATAGGTTCTGTGATTAGAAACATTTTCAATCATAGAATTGAAGCAGACCATAGAACTATAGCAGGGCTTTTTGTTGCAGATAGGTTAGACCATTTGCTAAACAAAACGAATGGTATTTTTAAAAAATTAGAGGAAGGTTATACAGTGATTACCGACAGGTATAATTTTTCTTCCTACGCCTATCAAGGTGCTCACGTGCCGCTCGATTGGGTTATAGAAGCAAACTCTTTAAGTGCAGATTTGCTTCGTCCTGACATAAACATTTTTATAGACATTTCACCGGACATTAGTATGGAACGGCTCCATAATGGAAGAAGTTCGATGGAACTGTATGAAACTATTGAAAACCTTAGAAATGTAAAAAACAAATATATGGAAGCCATCGAGAAATTAAAATTTAAGGAGAACATTTTTATTACAGATGGAAATCGTTCACCCGATTTGATTGCTGCTGATATTTGGAAAGAAATTTCTGTTATTGGTGTTTCAACTAATGCACACTAATTTTTATTGAATGAATGATGTTTTTAAAACCGTAAGAGAATCGTTTGCAAATGATTTAGCTACTGATGGCGACATTTGGAGAATCTTTAGAAAAGGAACTTTGGTTGATTTAATTAAACTAAGCTATTTCTATTTTCTACAAGACAATAACGAAAAACACCTTATTGACTTATTGAATCATGCAATGAAAGTTTTGTTGCTTTCACGTATTAAAGCAATTGAAGTTGCCGGAAATTTGGACGAAGTTTTAACGCAATTTAATAGAGAGCACGAATTTATTTTAAAGCAGTATGACATAACTTTCGAAGAACTTCAACCGAATTTTAGAAATTATGGTGCAACGAATCTTTATGACTTGAATGGAAAAATACAATATATAAAGGTTGTCAACGAACTTGAAATTGATTCTTATGCAGATGATATTTTTGAAGACATTATTGGAATAACATTCAACATATTAAATGAGGAATAACAGTGATTGGTTGGCTAAGTCGAAAAGATTTTTTTACCACTGAGACACTAAGTTCACTAAGAGACACTAAAGCTCTTGGATCTTGGATTTGGTTCTTGGTATTTGGATCTTGCAAGTCATTCCGCAGCATTTATCCTAAAGAAGCCAATATGCGAAAGGACTTTGGAGGCAAAGAAGGAATATAATATACCTAATAAGAATCCGATGAAAGCGCCTAAGAGGGCACCACAAGCAACATCAGCAGGATAGTGGACTCCTAAGTAGATGCGGCTGTAGGCGATGACGGATGCCCAAATGAAAATGAGAAGGGCAAAACGGCGGATACGTCTGAAGAAAAGCATGGTGAGGAAGGTGGCAATGCCAAAGAAATTGGCGGCATGGGAGGAGACGAAGCCATAATCGCCACCTAAATAGCCATTCAAGGTGTGGACCTGCAGTTGTATGGCGGGATTATGAGTGGGGCGCAAGCGCATGAAGACATCTTTGAAGAGATGTACGGAAATTTGGTCGGTGAGGGTGACGCACAAGCCCACGAAGAGCAGAACAAACAAGGCTTGCCAACGATAGACTTTAATGACAAAATATAAGAGACAGATGTAAATAGGCACCCACGCCCAAGCTTCGCTTGCCCACCAAAACACAAAATCGAAGAAAGCATTGTGCAATCCATTCAGAAACAGAAAGAGTTCTACATCAATATGGATGAGCTTTTCGAGCATGAGGCAAGCAGAGGGTTAGCTATTGAGATGTTTCCACAACAGGTTTTTCAGGTCGTCAATGCCTTGCATGGTGACGGAGGAAATGAAGACGGAAGGCAAAGCGGGTAGTTTCTTCCGTAACTTCTCCATGAGTTTTTCGTCCACCAAATCGCATTTGGTGATGGCGAGTACCCGTTGTTTGTCTAACAAATCGGGGTTAAACTGCTTCAATTCGTTTAATAGTATCTCGTATTCTTTTTTGATGTTGGGACTATCCACAGGCACCAAAAACAGCAGTAAGGAATTGCGTTCGATGTGTCGCAGAAAGCGCAGACCGATGCCTTTGCCTTCATGGGCGCCTTCGATGATGCCGGGGATGTCTGCCATGATAAAGGAACGATTGTCGTGATAACTTACGATGCCCAAATTGGGTACCAAAGTGGTGAAAGGATAATCGGCAATCTTAGGTTTGGCAGCCGAAACCACAGAGAGTAAGGTGGATTTGCCTGCATTGGGAAAGCCCACCAAACCTACATCGGCAAGGAGTTTTAGCTCCAATATCTTAAATTTCTCTTCGCCGGGTTCGCCGGGTTGTGCGAAGCGGGGGGTCTGAAATGTGGGAGTTTTGAAATGTACGTTGCCCAAACCGCCTTTGCCGCCATGAAGCAGGATTTTCATCTCACCATGTTGGGTAATCTCGAAATCCACTTCGCCTGTTTCGGCATCGCGGGCAATGGTTCCCAAAGGCACTTCGATGATGACATCTTTGCCGACAGCACCCGAACTTTGATTGCTGCTGCCCCCTACCCCATCTTCTGCCATGACATGACGGGTGTAGCGCATGTGGAGCAAGGTCCACAACTGCGAGTTGCCTTTCAGGATGATATGTCCGCCCCTGCCGCCATCGCCGCCATCGGGACCACCTTTGGGAATGTATTTCTCGCGACGCAAATGAGCCGATCCTGCCCCTCCTTTTCCTGAGCGGCAACTGATTTTAATGTAATCTACAAAGTTTGAACCGGACATTTTTTTTTAGTTTAAAGGGTAAATGGTATATGGTAAATGGTTACGTTGAACTGCTGCCAATTCGTATTATTTTCTATTTTTTCCGAGTCTGACTACTTTGCATTGTCGAAGTGCTTGGACAGTCTCTAACAACCCACTTATTTTTCAGGTATGCAACATAAAAACCAAATCCTTTATAGTTACCCTTTCCATATTTAAACCATGCTTGAATCCAATATTTTGTGTCTGTACCTTCTAAGTTCTCCTCACTGATGTTAATGAAGTCAATTTTCAAATTTTTATTTATTGCAGTATCCAAAAATACTCGCATCATATTGAAGTCCCCGATAATTTCTTTCTTTGAGTGTGGTCGTCTTTGCTGTTTTGAAATGGAATCATTAAGCATCCAAAAACTACAGAATGAAGCACTGTCAGAAGTCTTCAAATAGTTCCATGCTTTGTCTAATAATTGTCGAGCTTCTTGATTGTTCATATTCTGTCCTTGTACAAAAGGAAGAAATAGAACAATAATCAATGTAGTAAAAACCATTTTTTTCATAATCATATTGTTTTTAAAAACTTCATTGCCTTGTTGTTGTTATCATATAAGATTACTAAGGTGTCAGCACTATATTTAAATGAACTGGATTGATAAATTGTTGTCATAAAATCACTTCCCCAACCATGTTCCATAATTTCGGTTCCTCCAAATCTTTCAACTTTAATTTTATTATTGTCTAAAATAGTGTAGTCGCCCCATACTTTATTTACTACAGTATGGCCAGTTATTGTCCCTATTTTACCATTGTCTTTAAATTCAAGAGAAATTGGTTCAGTATTGTCTGTTATAGATTTACAATCTTGATTCCCAGTTAACAGGTTTGAATAACAAACTAGCGTCCAATATCCAGTTAAAGTTTGAGCGTTTAGTTTTTGTGTTAGCCCAAGAGTAAATAATATTAGCAAAAGTAAGGTCGGTTTGTTTCTCATGGTATATATTTTTTTTAAATACCCTATAACTAGATATAACTGATAAGTTGTAACTTGTAAATTGTAATTGATAGTTGGTAAATTGTAAGTAATAACTATAATTTAATACTTGCCATTCTCTTACCTTTTACCATCTACCATTTACCCTATACCCTCTACCTACTTCCCCAAATACCCATCAATTTCTTTCTCAATAAGCGCGAACACCTCTTCGATGGTTCCCATACCGGCAATAGGTATCAGTTTGCCTTGTTGGCGGTAATAGTCGAGCAGGGGTTGGGTTTGTTGGGTGTAAACCTCTATGCGTTTTTTAATCACTTCGGCAGTGTCGTCGGCGCGACCTGAGATTTGTGCGCGTAACAATATGCGTTTGAACAATTCTTCTTCTGTTACATCCAAATATAAAACCAAAGAAATAGGCGTCTGCATTTCGGCAAGTTTTTCATCCAGTATTTCAGCCTGAACATTATTGCGTGGGAAACCATCGAAAATAAATCCTTTGGAATTGGTGTTTTTTGAAGTGCGATCGAACAATAGGTCAAAAATGACACTATCAGGAACCAGCAAACCATCATCAATATACTTTTTTGCTGCAAGCCCTACGGGACTTCCGTTTTTAATTTCTTCGCGCAAAATATCCCCTGTGGACAAATGAACCAGTTGATACTTTTCAATAATGTTTTGTGACTGTGTGCCTTTTCCGGTTCCCGGTGCACCAAAAATAATTACGTTTAACATAGATTTCGATTTAATTTATTTGACAATTTTATATATATTTTTCAAGTTGCGACCTAAGCCGTCATAGTCGAGCCCATAGCCCACTATGAAGTCGTTGGGGATTTCGATGCCCACATAATCTATCTCAATATCTCTTTCTAAAGCATCCGGTTTTAGCAATAAAGTGGCTATGCTGATATCTTTCGGTTGAATGGTTTTGAGTTCCTCGAGGATTTTCTCCATCGTCAAGCCGCTATCCACTATGTCTTCCAAAATGATGATGCTTCTGCCTCTGATTTCTTCATTCAGTCCGATGAGTTTCTTCACCTTGTTTGTTGATTCGGTTCCATGATAGGAAGCCAATTTCACAAAACTGATGGCACAGGTCAACCCAATTTCTTTCATCAAATCGGCAGCAAACATAAATGAGCCATTCAAAACCGCTAAAAACAAAGGCTCCTCACCTGCATAATCCAAATTAATTTCTTTCGCAATTTGGCGAATTGCCGCCTGAATTTCTTCATAAGGTATTGACAATTCAAATGTTTTATCCTTTAGTGTTACCGTTCTCATCAATCTGTTATAGATATTTATGCTACAAAAATAAACTTTTTTGTTGAGATAGACAGATTTTTTTTATCTTTGCGCTATAATTTCTAAAAATATGAAACCAATAGTAAGTATTATAATGGGCAGCACCTCCGATTTACCCGTGATGGAATCGGCTGCAAAATTTCTGAATGAGATGCAAATTCCTTTCGAGCTCAATGCCCTCTCGGCACATCGCACGCCCGACAAAGTGATGGATTTTGCCCGAACGGCACACGCGCGCGGCATCAAAGTTATCATAGCCGGCGCAGGCATGGCAGCTCATTTGCCCGGGGTGATAGCCGCCATGACGCCCTTGCCCGTCATAGGCGTTCCTATCAAAGCATCCTTAGAGGGTTTGGATTCTATTTTAGCTATTTTGCAGATGCCTCCCGGTATCCCTGTGGCTACGGTGGCTCTGAACGGTGCACAAAACGCCGCCATATTGGCTTTGCAAATTTTGGCACTGAGCGATGCAGCCCTGATGGATAAGATGCTTGCTTTTAAGGAAAGCCTGAAAACAAAAATCATACAGGCAAACGAGGAGTTGGGCAACATAGCGTATGACTTCAAAGTGTGATGCGCCCCTTGCTGCTCTCGGCGCTGTGTGTCTGTTGGAGTGTTGCCCTGCTGCATGCTCAACAGGATAACACCACCTTAGGCGGACGAGCTGCCGCTATGGGCGGGGCGGCGGTTACGGGCAACGACTTTTGGGCGGTGCACAACAATCAGGCGGGGATGGCGACGTATAAAAAGATAGCTGCAGGGGCGTATTATGAAAACCGTTTTCTTGTAAAGGAATTAAGTTTAAAGTGCATTTCGTTGGTGGTTCCTGTCAAAAAAGCAGGCATGTTTGGTTTGAATTATTCCAATTTTGGTTACAAACTCTATAACGAATCAAAAATAGGATTGGCGTATGCCATGGGCTTTGGCAACAAAGTGTCTGCAGGCGTTCAGCTTGATTATATTTATACACATATCGGAGAAAACTACGGCAACAAAGGTGCGATGACTTTTGAAGCAGGCATTCGGGCGGAAATCATCAAGAACTTGGTGATTGCGGCTCATATCTTTAATCCGATAAACGTGAAACTTGCCGATTATGGCAACGAGCGAATTCCACTAATTTTCAAGATAGGATTAGCGTATAACTTTGGAGATAAAGCTGTGATTGCTGCAGAAGTTGAGAAAGATAACAATTTCAAACCAATGTTTAAAACTGGCATTGAATACCACATTATAAAACCTGTTTTTGTGAGAATCGGTATTGCCACCAACCCAACCACATATTCGTTTGGTGCAGGTTTTGAGTTCTACAAATTTAAGTTGGATGTTGCTGCCTCGCGCCATCCTGTGTTGGGTTTTTCACTTCAAACTTCTCTGATTTACGATATACATTGATGCATCATGAACATTACTACAACAATAGGGCGCATCAAATGGGTTGTTATAGCGGCAGGTTGTGTAATGATGTCACTTGGAGTTCATGCGCAAGAAGTTCCTTCGTCGCAGGAGGTTGAAGACTTGCAAAAGCAAAAGATAGAAAACTATAGTGAGCAAACCCAATCGGAACTCGACATTACGGAGATAGTTGCCAATTTGGAGTATTATCAAAAACATCCCATCAACCTGAATAAAACGGATTATGGAGAACTTGCAAGTTTGGGGATATTGGATGATATTCATATTAAAAATCTTTTGGACCACCTACAAACCAATGGGAAATTGCTTACTATATATGAATTGCAAAGCATAGATGGTTTTGATGCGGATTTGATTGCGCAGTTGTTGCCTTATGTTATGGTGAGCACGGGTGAGGATAGGAAGCTGTGGAATTGGAAAGATATGCGGAAGTATGGCACCCACGATGTGATGTTTCGCTATCAAAGGGTGATTGAAAAACAGAAAGGATATCGCGCTGTTGCGGATTCGATGAAGGGGGTGAGTCCAAATTCGAGCTATTTGGGCAGCGCGGACAAATTGTATCTGAAGTATCGTTTCAATTATTTCAACAACATAAAAATAGGGTTGACAGCAGAGAAAGATGCAGGCGAAGATTTCGGGAGAGGCTCGAACCCATGCGGATTTGATTTTTATTCGGGCTACATCCAAGTGAATAATATTGGCATATTGAAAAGCATGATAGTGGGCGATTATGGCGTTCAATTCGGGCAGGGATTGACGCTTTGGACGGGTTCGGGTTTTGGGAAAGGCAGCGATGCGGTTGGCATCAAAAAGATGGCGCGTGGCATTAGCCCCAACAATTCGGTGTATGAAAATGGTTTTATGCGGGGAGCCGCTTTCACATTGGGATATAAACATTTTGAATTCACCGGGTTTTATTCGCGCAAAAAGATGGATGGCAATAGGGTGAACGATACGCTTGATGATGCGGATGAATATGTTAGCTCGTTGCCCGAAGATGGTTTGCACAACACCGCGGGGCGTGTGGCAAAGGAGAAAACCGTTAGTGAACAAATCTTTGGCGGACACCTGAGCTATAAAACCCGCTCGCTGCATGTGGGTTTGACGGGCTTTGGCAACAGCTTTGATGTGCCCCTGATAAAAGAGGTTCAGCCTTACGATAAGTTTGAGTTTTCGGGGACAAAAAACTTTTGCATCGGCATGGATTATAGCTATATTCTCAGGAACTTCAACTTCTTTGGAGAAACGTCGCGCAGCAGCAACGGCGGCATAGCCACGCTCAACGGGCTGATGGCGAGTATCAACACCTATGTTTCGGTGGTGGTTTCCTATCGGTATTATCAACGGAATTATCAATCGTTATACTCGGCGGCATTCAGTCAATCGAATAGTACCTGTAATGAAACGGGCTTCTATACGGGCATAGTGATTAAACCGCATTACAAAATCCTGTTGAGTGCTTATGCGGATATTTATACATTTCCGTGGCTTAAATATCAGGTTCAGGCGCCATCCACCGGCTATGATTTCAATGTGAGTGTGCAGTATAAACCTACCAAGAAGATACAGATGGATGTGCGTTATAAATATGAAAACCGACAGAAAAACTGCGATAATGCCGCTGCCATGATAGATTATCTTGTGCCCGAAACCAAACAGTCCTATCGGGTGAACCTCTCCTACCCTATTTCGAAAGCCTTCACGCTGTCCAATCGGATAGAAGCCGTTCGTTATAGCAAAGATAAGGCAGCACCCGAAGCGGGATATTTCCTGTCGCAGGATGTGCGCTACAGAACCTTGCAAAGTAAGTGGGCTGCATCGTTTCGTTTCGCTATTTTCGACACCAAATCCTATAACGCCCGCGTGTATATGTACGAAAATGATGTGTTGTATGCCTATTCGTTTCCTGTTTTGTATGGAAAAGGCATACGCTACTATTTGGTGCTTCAACGCAACATAGGCAAGTATGTGGATGTTTGGCTACGCTTTGCACAAACATTTTATAACGACCGAACCACGATCAGCTCAGGCTTAAATGAAATTGATGGGAATACGCAAACGGAAGTAAAGGTGCAGGTGAGGGTTAAGTTTTGATGGGGATAAGATAGAAGGGATGGGCATTATGTTTTACAAACTACCATCATAAAGTTCTAATTTGCAATCATCGAACAACAGCGTAATCCGCGCAATTAATTGTAGGTGATGGATTTGGTAATCAAAAATTTTATAAAATACCCTGAGGTAGCTGATAAATAACTTGAGTTAGCCGATAAATAACTTGAGTTAGCTGATAAATAACTTGAGTTAGCTGATAAATAACTTGAGTTAGCTGATAAATAACTTGAGTTAATTGTGGAGTAACTTGAGTTAGCTGATAAATAACTTGAGTTAATTGTGGAGTAACTTGAGTTAATTGTGAAATAACTTGATTGGAACCTTAGTCCAACTGAGGCAGACTTTATTAGTTTAGTTACAGGGGATGGCGATGAAGGTTCTGATAATCCCGAAGGGATGACAATATTATAACAAGAATACAACGATTATCATGAACCCCGAAGGTGTGATATTATTAAGGATAAAATTATTTATCTATCCATTCAAACAAATATTCATCTTTAAATTCAATTTCAAATTTTCGCAACAATTCAAGATATTCCTCTTTAAACGGTCTTTTCTCATGATGTTTTTCTTGGTTTAAAATATATTTATAAACACTGTCGATGTGTGAATGCGAATATGAAAAAGACCCATAACCCTCCTGCCATGAAAATTTCCCTCTCACAAATTTATTATCATTAATAAAATTTGATGAATTGTTTTTTACATCACGCACCAAATCGGCTACTGCCATTGATGGTTTCAATCCAATGAATGCATGGATATGGTCGGATACACCGCCAACTATGATTGATTTTTGACCTTTACCTGTGATGATTCCTGAAAGGTAACTATGCAATTCATCTTTCCATGATTTGCCAATTAGATTTTCTCTGCCTTTAACAGCAAAAACTACCTGAATATAAATTTGTGAAAATGTTCCAGCCATAACGTGTAGATTGTTTGGTAATGATTTTGGTTTTTAATCCCAAAGAGTTGTCATTATTGTAATACGAAAATTGACGATATCAGGTTACTGATTTTGGTTCTTATAATCCCGAAGGGATGACAATATTATAACAAGAATACAACGAATATATAGAACCCCGAAGGGGTGATATTATTATAACAAGGATGCAACGATTAGCATGAACCCCGAAGGGGTGATATTATTAATGTCACCCCTTCGGGGTTTAATCTCTCTTCATTATGGTCATTTCTATAATAATGGCACCCCTTCGGGGTTTTAGGCAAAAGCCATAAGCATAGTGAGGAAGGCAAAGGTTACCGATGAAAGGGACGCATTATTGTGTGCTTACAAACTTTATTACTTTAGTAACAGGGATTACGTCCCTGCATCCTTTACTTTATTCGTTTATTTTGCTTGAATAAAGTAATAAAGTTTAGGATGGGTGTTGGGTGTTGTTGTGTTATGAAAGTAATAAAGTTTTTGGGGAGTGGTTTTGGGGATAACGTTCTGCAGCCTTGCTGTTAGCAATAGTACATTATAAATATTTTTTCAACTTTTGTCTGATTACTTTCGTGTCAAATGCAGAGTCTCTGATAATTTTCTTCGACCTGTCAAAATTGAAATCTGTATATTGAAAAACAATCAAATCAATTTTATGTTTTGGTAAAATCTGATTACGTCTTAAATCATATATTTCTCTTTGTTGTCCTCTATGAACACCTGAAACAGTCAAACGGTCAGGTTTGTCGAAGAACTTGACGCTTTCAAAATGTTGTTTTTCTCTATATTCAATTACTAAATTATACTTATCATAAAATGCGTCTACAGGCAGTTTGACACAATTGCCTTTTATATTTGGGTCACCAAGTAAAAAGTCAAAACGATGTTGTCGAGAAGCTTTACTTTTGAGAACCAAGTCGCATAAATCTATAATATAATGTTCATCTTTCATTCTGAATATAATATTGGACTGTCAGGAAGGATTGAATATATTTTTTCTTCGCCTTTCATTAAAACAGGCGTGTCGTACTTATAGTTATTCTCTTTGTAAAAGTTTAATTCAATTTCTAATTCTTCTAGTTGCTCATCTCTTGTTTCTAACATGACCTTGCTCCAAAGGGGGCACTCGTCAAACTCTGTCCAATTATTTTCCTTGTCTTGATAGCAGACTAATAAATGAAAATTTGGCAATTTATATTCTACTATACTTTTATCATTGAAGTATTCCATGAAGTCAAAATAAATTGGCTGTCCAAGTACTTTGGCTTGTTTCATAACGTCCAAATATGAGAAGAGTCTATTTATAGCTTCTTTTCTTGCAATTAACGGTTCAGGATTTTCAAAATAGTCCTGAATTGTCTTAGATATATCTTTTTTATCTGCATCTTGTCCTGTTATTTCAACTTCGACCTTGTAACGAATTTTCCTCATAATGGTGTGTTTTTTTTAATTTGTATTATTGCTAACGTTTGTATGGCGTGAATTCACGCCATATTTACTATATCTAATATGGCAAGCCATCCAATAGGCAGGCTTTGACCACCTTTTTTCATTTTCATGATGAATAATATTTTTACAAAGATATAAATTTTCTACTTACAAATGCAAAATAATCTACATAAATACTTTTATTCGCAAAACCTACGTTTCATTTAATATGAATCATCTACAAAGAGAAAAAAAGACCGTCACCGTGATGATTCAGCTTTATTGCCGAAGGAATCACCATCAGAGAACTTTATGTGAGAGTTGCTCTACCCTACTGCGCTATGCTGAAAAGCGTATTGATGGTTGCAAGTTTGGCATGGAGAAACCCAATTGTTTGGATTGCACGGTGCATTGCTATAACAAAGAGAAACGGGAGGCGATACGCGTGGTGATGCGCTATGCAGGTCCGCGCATGGTGGTGTATCATCCCTTGATTGCTATCAGGCATTTGCTTAGAAGCAAGAAAAAGGATGCGTTATAAGCATAAGTCAACAAGAAAAAGCCACAATATTGCCACGAAGACACAAAGACTCGAAGAACACAAAGTTTTGCTAAGTTCCTTATTCAGCCTAACAGCGCTTTGTGCCTCTTTGTGCCTTTGTGTCTTGGTGCCTTTGTGTCCTTGTGCCTTTGTGCCTTTGTGTCTTTGTGTCCTTGTGCCTTTGTGTCCTTGTGCCTTTGTGCCTTTGTGCCTTTGTGCCTTTGTGTCTTTGTGCCTTTGTGTCTTGATGTCCTTCTTCGTGGGAATTCTTTTCTTTAAGGGAAAGAAAAAAAATACCTTTCGATAATCGCAATTATCGTAACTTTGCATCCTATTAATATACCAACACTATGAGCGAACTCTATCCTTTAAAATTTCAACCTATCTTCAAAGATAAGATTTGGGGCGGCAACAAAATTGCCACCATACTGAAACAAAATTATGCACCTTTATATAACTGTGGTGAAGTGTGGCTTGTTTCGGGCATAGCCGATGAACCGAGCGTGGTTACGAACGGCTTTTTGGCAGAGAATTCGTTACAGGATTTGGTGGAGATTTATATGGGCGATTTGGTGGGCGATGGTGTGTATGAGAAATTTGGTGACGAGTTTCCTTTGTTGTTTAAATTTATCAATGCCGAAGATTATTTGTCTGTTCAGGTGCATCCCAATGATGAACTCGCCATGGATCGTCACGACTGTTTGGGCAAGACCGAGATGTGGTATATCATCCATGCCGATGAAGGGGCTGAGTTGATAAGCGGTTTCAAGCCTAAGATTGAAAAACCCGACTATTTGAAGCATCTGAAAGCGAATAATCTTCAAGATATATTGAACTATGAAACGGTGAAGCGCGATGATGTGTTTTATGTGCCTGCGGGATTGGTTCATGCGGTGGGTCCGGGCATTTTGTTAGCCGAAATTCAACAATCGTCGGATATCACCTATCGGATGTATGATTGGGACCGATTTGATGTGTCGGGCATGCAACGCGAATTGCACACCGATTTGGCGCTCGATGCAATTCAATTTGAAGAGCCTTCCCACAAATCGCATCCCGCCTCGGTGAAGAACCGTGAAGTGATGTTGCAGGAATCGGACTACTTCAACGTGCGTTTGATTGATGCCGATAAACGATTGGAAATGGATTATATCGCTGTGGATTCGTTTGTGGTTTATCTGTGTACGGAAGGGAGTTTTGATTTGGTATATCCCCACGGAACTGAGCAGGTTCACCTCGGCGAAGCCATACTGATACCCGCCGAAATTAAGGAAGTGGCGATTGTGCCCACCCCTACTTGTAAGATTTTAGAAACCTATATAAAATAAAAGATATGACCACAAGAGATATTATTTTCAGTCGCAAGAGCCAAGCCGTGATGGAAGGCGCGGGCGTACTTTTGAACAGAGCCATCGGACATCAAGACCTGCCAAGATTCGACCCTTTTCTGATGCTCGACGATTTTCGTTCCACCAATCCTGCTGACTATCGTCGCGGGTTTCCGTGGCATCCGCATCGCGGCATAGAAACCATCACCTATTTGATACAAGGCGCTGTGGAACATGCCGACAGCTTGGGCAACAAAGGCGTTATTGAGTCGGGCGATGTGCAATGGATGACGGCAGGCAGCGGTATCATACATCACGAGATGCCTGTGGTGAAAGCCGATGGCATCCTTTTCGGGTTTCAGTTGTGGGCAAATCTGCCTGCTTCCCACAAAATGATGCCGCCGCGTTATCAAGACATCAAAAGCACAAGCATCCCTGAAGTGATTACCGCCTCGCAATGCAAAGTGCGGGTGATTTGCGGCACCTTCGAAAACACCACAGGTCCCGTCACGGATATCATCACCAATCCAACGTATTTGGATATAGAAATACCTGCGCATACCGAATTTTGTTTGCCCACCGAGGAGGAACACAATCTGTTTTGTTATGTGATAGGCGGTGCAGGCTATTTTTGTGGCACAACGCAGGATGAAACTATCTTGAAAAATCATTATGCCGAAAACAAAACCGTGCTGCTGTTCAATCATGGAGAGCAATTGGCGGTGCACACGCATGAAAGCAATGTGCGTTTCATTTTATGTGCAGGCAAGCCCATAAACGAACCCATTGCATGGCACGGACCCATAGTGATGAACACCGATGCGGAAATTGAAACGGCTTTTGATGAATATCAAAGTGGGAATTTCATTAAATAGACGAGAAATAGTTTCGCCTATTGTCCCCCTTGAAAACCACAAAGAAAAATACCACGAAGACACAAAGACACTAAGGCTCAAAGCATGAATAATCGAAATGAAGAACTTTTAAAAACTTTGTGTTGCTTAGAGTCTTTGTGCCTTAGTGGTAAGATGTGGACTTCTCTGAGTGGTCTTAATAATGAAATGTTTTATGGTGATCTTACTTTCGTGTCTTCACCCATTAATCTTTAGATTCGTTTCGATGAGAACGCCAATCTACTTGCTGCTTGCTTTGCTATTGTTCGGCTGTCATAGTACTCCCAAAACAGATATTCCTGCGCTTACATCCTTGGATACATCCAAGAAAACATCCATATCCGCCAAGGCAGCAAAAGCATCTCTTGATACATCAAACATAAATCATAACATTAGAAATAGTAAGGTAGCAGCAAATAAAAATGCTAGCAAAACTACCGTCGCAGAAGATGAGTCAACAGCAGAAGTCAAGGTAGGACCTGAATATTATATCAAGCCGGGAAGCATACGCAATACCTTTGTGCCCTTTCCTAGAGGCATCCACTTCAAGAGTTTTACGGTTAACAGTGAAGATTCGAGAGTGGGTTGCTCGGGCGGAAACTCCACCATTGCCTTCGCGGTAGCAAATGTTCGAGATACATTTTGTATAGAGAACGAAAACTTGCGCAAACTGAATTTTACATACGAAGCCAACGGCGGTTTGGCATGGGCGGCTCAAGGCGCGAACCCATATAAAGGATATATTTCAGGGAAACTGCTTCCCGACTCCACGTGGCATATCCAAATCAATGTTTGGCTCATGACCATAGACCAACACCTTGAACAAAAGCAGGAACAACAAATCAAATTAAATCAGATTTTTACACGTTAAACCTGAACCTTTTGATGGATTATCGAAATATCATACCTTATATATAATGATAAAACTTTATGGATACATTTAAATCAATCATAATGAAGATAATCATGCGGGTATTATGTGCGGCAATGCTTTGGACAAGTGTGCTTATCTTTTGTCTGACTTCTACATCATGCGTCCATTTGCATCACGATAAATTCGGGAGAGAGTTTAACGAGGTGCGCATCAAACTTGGCTTACCTATCATCAAAAGATGGTGGCGGCGCGATGCTTCGATGTTTTATCCTGCACCCACACACTACACGCTTTGGTTTACCGATAGTCGCCCGAAAGACATCACCCTTCCCTATCATGCCTACAAAGCCATCTATTACACAGGCGATACCTTGATAGCCGAACGCGACACCTATCTCAACTCGAATTTCAAATGGTTCAACACGGTTGAGCAAGGGGATTCCCTGCAAGACAGCTTGCACAGAACATTTGCAAAATATCACGCCTTGGAAATCATCTATGTATATAAATCTTTAAATTGCGGTGGACAAGATTTCTCCAAATATCCCGTAGGATTTAATTATAGCATTATGGGCGTAAAAGATGGTTTTGCCGACGACCAAACGCTCAGCCAACGGCAAGCGGAGGGTATTTTGAGAGGGTGGAATTTGAAGCGATTAAATTATTAACGGGATTCTAAGAATTGCTTTTTCATCGTTGGACTTCGATTTCTAAAATGCTCATTTACTATAGTAAACTGCGCTTTTAAAAACCTCGTCCGCCTCGAAAAATCTAA
>CAIOJS010000437.1 GCA_903858655.1 uncultured bacterium
AAGGTGATTTTAAATTTAATGAGGAATTATCTGCCATTAATGAAAAACATGGCATTAAAGATAAAAATCAAAAGAAGAAGGAACTCGATGAAATGAATCGGGATTATCAGAAGATGCTTGATAAATATATCAATGATTTTGGCTCCGATGAAAATGTTGGATTTGGTAAAAACATCAGGATGGAGTGAATATGAACAGAAAACGGCACAATTAATCCGGACAGAATTGACGTATTTAACAAGTGGAACAACTCCTCCTGCTATTCGTTTGAAAAACTTAAACGGGCAAAAAGTAAGCTTCGAAGATTATCCAAATACCTATATCTACCTGCACTTTACCGATCCAAAGAACACGATTTGCAGGCAGCACCTGGATGAATTAAAGACCATTGCCTCGCATTATAAAGACAAACTGGTCATCATTAATGTAATTCCGGAAATTCAGGGATTTACAAACGATAAAGGATGGGCAGGACTATTTACAACTTCGGCAAGCAATCTTGAAGAAACCTATAAAGTAAAGACCTTTCCTGTTTCATACCTGATTGGGAAAGATGGCAAATTATTGCTTTCACCGGCACCAAATCCCATTGATGGGTTGGATCGTCAACTGGGGCAACTGTTGAAAAGTGATTATATGAAGGAAATGCAAAAGTCAAATAAACCAGGGGTCAAATAAGGGGTAATGATTTCTGAAGTAATTCTCGAAGGCTTGCATAAGTATTCTCCATCACTTTTTCCAACTCTGTAAATGGTACCCACCTTACTTCTTCAATGTCTTCCTCTGTTTGCGGGACAGGAGTTTCACTTCCAGAATAATTCATTAAAAACCACTTGGTTTCTTTTAATACAAGATTCCCTGAATCCGGAAGATAAGGTGATTTATAAATATGAAAAGTTGAATCAAGTGGTTTGATGATCTTCACTCCCGACAATCCACACTCCTCTTCAACCTCACGTAATGCAGCATTTTCCGAAGTTTCTTTCTTCTCAATTTTCCCTTTTGGCAAATCCCATACCCCCAATCGCCGGATAAACAAGAAATACCCTTCATTGTTTTGAACCAATCCACCTGCTGCAGGAATCTCTTTAAACTGGCTTCTGAAATAATCCCAAATTGGATTGATTTCCTGTGTCAATATTAAGCAATCCTGCACTTTGACGCCATACTTAATCGCACTGATAAACTGATTCACAAATCTATAACATTCAGATTCAACGATTTGAACAATGTTATTATTTGATGATTTATTAACTTCGGAGCTTAACTCTATGGTAGAGTCATTAAAAAAAACTTTGTACATTTGTCAACGATATTAGTAAAAAGAAAACAATGATGCTCGAACAAATTCAAATCGAAGTTACAAAGAAACTGCTTCAAATCAATACTATAAAAGTACAGCCCAATAATCCGTTTACATGGGCCTCAGGATGGAAAGCACCAATCTACTGCGACAATCGCAAAATCATGTCGTATCCTGCTGAGAGAACATTTATCTGTGAACAGTTCTGTAAAATTATCCGTGAAAAATATCCTCAGGTTGAAGTGAT
>CAIOJS010000438.1 GCA_903858655.1 uncultured bacterium
AAGCAAAATTTGACCATAAAAACACTTTGGGGGCATTCAGAAAATGCTGTAAATATCCATATTTGGGTAGCCATCTGTACCTATCTAATTGTTGCTTATGTCAAATACTCACTTAAAAGTAATTTATCCATCTACGAAACGATGCAGATATTAGGCATTTCAGCATTTGACAAAACTTCAATAAAAGGTATTCAATTTCATCCTGAATCGTATATAACGCAAAGCGGGATTCGGATGATGAGGAATTGGCTGCTTTTGTAAGAGCCAAATAACAAATACCAATAGCCAAATACCAATAGTAAAATATCAAGAACCAATAAGTGAGGATGGATTATTATTGCCTTGTTGATTTAATTTTATAAAGTTTATGGCTTTATAAAAGGGCATTTCACCGATAAAATAAGCCGTTTTGTATATTTAATTTTCCTACGTGAGAAAATTTTCGGATATTTGCAGAAATTTTGAATTCTAACACATTAAACTATTAATCATGAAAAAACTATTCATTATCATTATCTCTGTATTGCTATTCAGTAATTTGAATGCACAGAAAAACACTAACAAACTTTTAGATTGGTATAACAAAGATGTCAAATCCGACAAAACCTTTGGCGTTAGTACCGAAAAAGCTTATACCAAACTCCTAAAAGGTAAAACACCTCAACCTATTATTGTTGCCATTATTGATGGCGGAACTGACGTAAATCACGAAGATTTGCAATCGGTTATCTGGACCAACACAAAAGAAATCCCCGGCAATGGCATAGACGACGATCACAATGGTTATATTGACGACATCCACGGCTGGAATTTTATCGGCAATGCAAACGGTGACTGTGTTCATTGGGATAATTTGGAACTTACCCGTCTGTTCCGCAAACTTGATGCGAAATATGCCAATGCTGAAGCTGACAAATTTGCGAAAGATCCCGATTACAAATTGTATTTGGAAGTGAAAGCAAAATATCACAACAAGCTGAAAGAAGCTAAAGCACAATTTGCGCAAATTAAAGAGATGTACACCAAAATGCAAGCTTCTGATAGTATTGTGGCGAAGTTTTTGAACAAAAAAGAATACACCAATGAAGATTTAGCTGCCATTAAATCGGACGACAAAGATGTGATGACCAGTGCTGCTTACATGAAAAAATGGGCAGAACGCGGTGTGACCATGAGCCAAATGAAAGAATACCTAAAACAAGTAGGTGCAGAAGTAGATTATCAATACAATGTAGATTTCGATCCGCGCAAAATCGTTGGCGATAACTATGAAGTAAACTCTAGTCCTTATTATGGCAACAACAATGTTACGGGACCTGATGCATTTCACGGTACATTTGTTGCCGGCAATGTGGGTGCCATTCGTAACAATGGCATCGGCGTGAATGGCGTGGCAGGCAGCGTAAAACTGATGATAGTTCGCGTGGTTCCCGATGGCGACGAGCGCGACAAAGATGTGGCTAACGGCATTCTTTATGCTATCAACAATGGTGCTAAAGTTATCAATATGAGTTTTGGCAAAGCCTATTCTCCTCAGAAAAAATTCGTTGATTCTGTGATGCGTATTGCTGAAGCTAAAGATGTTTTGGTGGTGCAAGCTGCCGGCAACGATGGCGAAAACATTGACGAAATTCCCAATTATCCTCAAAATCGTGATGCCAACAATATGATTATTTCCCGTAGTTGGATCACGGTGGGTGCTTGTTCCATGAAAAAAGGAAAAGATTTGCCTGCAAGTTTCTCCAACTATGGTAAAAAGAGTGTTGATGTGTTTTCTCCCGGCGTTGACTTGTGGGGTTGCGAACCTGATAACAAATATGGCAGTGCCAGTGGCACCTCCATGGCAAGCCCGGTAACAGCAGGTTTGGCAGCCGTTTTGCGCAGCTATTTCCCCGAACTTTCTGCTATCGAAATCAAAGATATCATCGTCAAATCAGCAGTAAAGTATAATAAAGTTGTGAACTGCCCTGGCAAAGGTTTGGTCCCAACGACCATAGCGTTCAGCGAACTTTCGGTAAGCGGCGGTGTTGCCAACCTATACAATGCTGTGAAACTTGCTGACGCCATCGTAAAAGCAAAGAAGAAGAAATAAATCAGAACCGTAAGAAAATTTAATAGAGGCGTATCTTTGCAGGATTGAAATTTGCATGGATACGCCTTTATTTTCTCTAAACCTATTGTTCCAAATCTCATTAAAATTCTTTCTATTATGAAAAAAGTTTATGTTCTCTTTATTATGCTGTTGGTATTTATATCCAACAATTCTTTTTCGCAAGATGCAAAAGCCCAGACCAAGCCTAAAACAAAACCAGCCCTATTGGTCATTGATATCCAAAATGCCTATTTAAAGATGGTTCCAGACAGAGAAAAAGAAATAGCGATGGAATATATCAATGCTTTAATAGAATTGTTCCATACCCACGGCTATCCTGTTATTTGCGTATATAACCTTGATAAAGAATCGGGACCACTGGAAAACACCGAAGGCTTTCAATATCCCACTTCCGTTGTTAGCAAACCCGACGACGCGAAAGTAATTAAAACCTATGGCGATGGCTTCAACAAAACAGACTTGGATAAAATCCTCAAAGCCCATGGCAGCAACACCCTTTTTCTTTGTGGATTAAGTGCTGTGGGATGTGTGTTGGCAACCTATATCGGTGCTCAAAACCACGACTACCAAGCTTTTCTTGTAAAGAATGACATCATGAGCCACAACTCAGATTATACCAAAAATATTGAAATGATGTTTGATGCTGTTTCTTACGACATCGTTAAACTCATCGTTGAGAGTGCTGATTGATAGCAACGCATTTGATGTTTTCAAGAAAATGATTAAAGTTACTGCCACTACGTTTGAAGTTGGTGCCACGAAAACCTAGATTTTTGCGATATAAACCTAGGGTTTTGTCATGAAAACCAAGGTTTTTATTGCAAGATATTTTTGTTTTTGTCATGAAAACCTGAGTTTTTGTCGCAATAATCAAGGTTTTTGCCGTGGCAACCTAAGTTTTTGCCGCAAAAACCTAAGTTTTCGTGGTAAAAACCTGTTGATTTGTCGCAGTAACTTTGATGTTTTCGGCATTTTGAAGGCTTGAAGTAACGGTAGGCTGCGTTGCCGTGGTAGCATAACAGGTATCTATGAAGCAATTTAAGGTTCTTCTTTTCAAATCATTAGGCATAAAATAAACGAAATAGAAAACTAAAATTTCTTTGCATTAATCTTGTTTTATTTCTTGTAAAAACACTATTTGCATTTGTCGCATTCCTTAGAATAAACTTTCTCAATGCTAAAGAAATTATAAAAATATAGAAATTGATAGGCAATTGCATTTCGCCAATATTCCCAGTCATGATTGCCTTCGCGTACAATGTAATCATGCGGAATCTTTAATTTAAGCAGCGCCAAGTGCAACTTCTTATTTGAAAGATAAAAATCATCAGAATGACCACATTCAAAGAGGATTCTTAGTTTGCTAATCTTCAAAAGATGTAGCATGTGTATCACTGAATTCTTCCGCCAATTCACTGAATCTTGCGGAATAAAACCTAATCTTTTGGACAAATCATATTCGCCACAAAAGGAACGTAAGTCAAATAATCCACTGATACTTCCTGCCGCTCCCCATATATCTTGATGCTTAAATGCTAAATAAAATGCACCATGCCCTCCCATACTATTTCCTGTTATGACTCTGCCTTTCGGATTTTTTACGGTTCTAAAATGTTTGTCCACATAGAAAACTAATTCTTTCGAAATGTAGGTTTCATAACTATAAGAACTATCCACCGGACTGTCTAAATACCAACTTGAGCCACCTCCATCTGGGCAAACCACGATAATATTATACATATCCGAGTAATTTTGTAATTCAGGGACCTTTCGTATCCAATCAGCATAACAACCACCTGCGCCATGCAGCAAATAGAGAACGGGAAAACTGCATTTCTTTTTTCCAAAATAATTATCGGGAAGCATCACAACATTTTTCACGTCTTTGTTCATCACGCTACTATGAACCACAAGCGTGTCCACACATGCTGAAAAACAGTAGCATGTACTCAGCAAACAAATCCATAAAATGAATATTTTCTTCATTTCT
>CAIOJS010000439.1 GCA_903858655.1 uncultured bacterium
AGAATATCTCACTATCGGTAATTTTTTTACTGATAATCTTTCAGGAATTGGATTAAAAGGTTCACCTACTTATTGGTTTTCGTATTATTATATAGATGATGTAAGTGTTGTTGAAATTAATTTATCTGCTTATGCCGGAAATGATACACTTGTTCATAATCCCGGTGATAGTGTTTTTATTGGTCGTCCTTCAGAAGTTGGGCTTGATGAAGATTGCATTTGGTTTGTGGATGGCATAGCCATAGATACCATAGCAGGCTTATGGGTGAAGCCCGATAGCACCACTACCTACATTTTAGAACAAACCATTTGCGGCAATGTGTCGCACGACACCATCACGGTTACGGTTTCGGGCGTTGGCGTGGATGAATATCAAAACACGAACCAATGGGTGAAGGTATATCCCAACCCAAGCGATGGCGATATCACCATTCAATACAAATTAATGGGCACAGATAAGGGCGAATTCGAGCTCTATGATGTCTTTGGCAGAAAAGTCTATGCCCACCCCCTGCCCTCCGATGCCACATCCTTCACCTTAAACGGAACATTCCTGAGCAGCGGCATCTATTATTATCGGGCTATGCAAGGACAAAAAAGCATAGGCAAGGGGAAGGTGGTCGTCATAAAATGAAAAGATATTACTCTACGAATTACGAATTGGCGAATTACGAATATGGGCAATCAAACCTTGGTGTTTCTATGTGTTCTCCATTCTTCCGTTGTTTATTTCTAAATCAAAAATCCTCAAATCAAAAATCAAAAATCTAAAACCCTTCTATGTGCCTATGTGTCTATGTGGTTTAATCCTTAGTGTTTCTTAGTGCTCTTAGTGTCTCAGTGGTTTCACCCTAAATCTAAAATCTCAAATCTCAAATCTCAAATCAAGAAATGCTTATAATAGAAAATACCTTAGTAACCGAAGATTTAGCTCAAATCAAATTTGCATGCGATTGTCGCTTATGCTTTGGTCAATGCTGTGTAGAAGGCGATGCGGGTGCGCCTTTAAGTGACGATGAAATAACCCAAATCGGCTCCCAAATCCATCTCATTACGCCCTACATGTGCCCCGAAGGCATCCAAGCTGTGGAGTCTCAAGGCGTCTTTGCCTTAGATGTCGAAGGCGTCAAGGGGACTCCCTTGGTCAATCATCGGGAATGTGCTTTTGTGGTCTATAAAAATGGCATCACCTTTTGCAGCATCGAGATGGCGTTCCTCGATGGCAAAGTGTCGCTCCAAAAACCTGCTTCCTGTCATTTATATCCCGTGCGCATCACCGACTACGATGATTTCGTCGCGGTCAATTACCACAAATGGCACATCTGCAAATCGGCACTAAAAAACGGAACCGACCGCGGCATCTATCTCTATCAATTTCTGAAAGTGCCCCTCACGAATAGATTTGGCGCAGCATGGTACGATGAGTTGGTGATGATAGCCGAACACCTCCACAAGAAGAAAGCTTAACCTAGGCGCTCTATGATCTTCTTTTGAATAGCTTCGAACTCCTCGGGAGTCAGCTTCAACTTTGGTTTTTTAAAATCTATATCAAAGATACCATTAATCGGTACCAAATGGATGTGCGCATGAGGCACCTCTAAGCCAATCACAGCCATGCCCACCTTTTTGCAATCCACCACCTGCCCCAATGCCACGCCTATGTTTTGCGCAAAGCCGAACAGTTCCTTATACAAAGCGGCATCCAAATCAAAAATGTTATCCACTTCCGCCTTTGGCACTACTAAAGTGTGTCCAACAGCCAATGGATTGATATCCAAAAAAGCATAACAATATTCGTTCTCTGCAATTTTATACGAGGGTATTTCCCCTGCAATGATTTTCGAAAAGATAGTAGCCATACGCTTTATTTTTTAACGAGTTATATTTACAATTTCAAACTCCACTAAGCCCGCAGGAACTTTGATGCTCACCTTGTCGCCAACCTTTTTTCCCAACAAACCATGAGCAATAGGGGAGTTGACCGAAAGCTTCCCAGATTTCAAATCGGCTTCGCTTTCAGGCACCAATACGTAAGTCATCGTGGTGTTGGTTTTCACATTACGAATCTCAACGGTGCTCAAAATAAGTACTTTTGAACTATCCATCTGCGATTCATCAATGATTTTAGCGCTATTAATCAAGGCTTGCAGCTTCGATATTTTCATTTCGAGCATCCCTTGCGCCTCCTTGGCAGCATCGTATTCGGCATTTTCCGAGAGGTCGCCCTTGTCGCGTGCTTCCGCAATTTGGAGTGAGATTTTCTTCCGCTCCTCTATCATCAATTGATTCAATTCTTCCGTAAGGCGCTTGTAGCCTTCTAAAGTGTAATATGTTGACATGACAAAATCTTTAAGGGTAATAAAACAGAAAAGAATCCCGACACTTGGTCGGGACTCTTTTCAAAATGGACTAATAAAAAAAATACCGAGACTACAAATTGATTCTGGCTCCAATCGAATGGCAGCCTTGGAATGGATTTGTTGGTCTGTAAGAGTAATCAATACCTATGGTAGTTCCTTTTTTCTTATTCACAGGAACCTGAACGGTCAATCCCGCACTTGGACCTGTCAATGCATTGGTTCTTTCAGCTTTCTTGAAGGTGCCTTTTTCAAATGCATATCCGCCTCTTAGGTAAAGATAATTCATCATTTTATATTCTAAACCTATCATGTATTGGTCTTTGCCGAATGAATTCGAAATGAAAGCACCTGCAAGCGTAATTTTATGCTTGTCAGAAATAATAAAGTCATACGCCACACCGATATTCAAAGTAGTTGGGAGTTCAAATTCTGCCGAACGTTGTTCAACAGTCATCGAACTACCTGTACTGACAACAGTGCCATTGAATGATAAACCATCCCCTTTAAATTTCATGCGCGAACCTACATTCTTCAGTGAAATTCCGAACATAATATTTTCTTTTTCTCCGGTGATATATTGAATACCTGCATCAATAGCAAATCCCTGAGCCGAAAGGTTAGAGATTTTCTGCGTGATTACTTTAACATTAATACCTCCATAAATGCTATTCGAAAACATTTTAGCATATGAGAGATTAATATTCATCAAAGAAGGTGTGAACGTTCCCAAACCGCCTTCGGGCAAATCAACCGTTGTGATTTGGATATCACCAAAACTCATAGACATTACGCTAATCCCAATCACCCCGGTTTCTCCGATTTTTTGTGACAAACCAAAAGTATTGATGCCAACTCCTGATCCTTTTAACCAGATAGTATGTGCAAAAACAATTTCGGTGCGAGGTGTAAAAGCCATCCCGGCAATATTGGTGTACATAGCTTCTATACCTCTAGCATTAGCAATACCTACACCGCCCCATCCTGAACTTCTTGCCCAAGGATTGATTAACAGCTCTTGTGAACCGCATTCTCCAACGCGGTCTTCATTACCTGCCTTCAAATTATTGAAAGGAAATATCAATAAACCAAGCATGGTAATTATCAAAAATATTTTAACAGTCTTATTCATAATTGTACTTTTAATATTATTTTTATTTTCTCAAATAATTAGAATGAATTAAGGTCAATAGGACGCAATGATCCGAACCATTTGATTACTTTTTCACCAACGCCATCTACCTTAACGTAGATAAGATATATACCACCTGCAATAGGAATGCCTGCAGTGTTTTTTAAATCCCAATCCACATAAGAATTTGCATCATCTTTTGCATATTGACGAACAAGCGATCCACTAACAGTGTAGATAGTTACTGTGCATTTTTGTGGCAAATTGGTAACACGTACTCGATTATCCAATTGGTTTACTTCGTACCCGGAATAAGCATAATACGGATTAGGTACCACATTAATCAAATTTAATGAACCTTTGGCAGCTAAAGCGCTATTTTTTACGGTAGCAATATTTTCTGTATTGAATCCGTACATAGGATAGTTTTGATTAATGGTATCTAAACCTGCACTAATACCAGCCGTAGAATGATAGCGTTTATAAGGTCTGCTAACGCGAAGACGAATTTTAACTTCGCATGGCATATTAGATGGATCGGTAAAGTTGTATTTAGCATCCGAAATTATCGGACATCCAACCCACATAACATCTTTATAAACGCAACGTTTGTAAAATAGATTTGAAGAAGTTGAATAAAGATTAAGCATATCCTTTATCCATGCACCGCCATCATAAGCAGGACAGTCTGAAACAACATTTAATGAGGAATTATAAGTTTCTCCATTGTGTTCCATAATATAGGTCCAATGCTTTCCACCAAATAAAACTTGTCCTAATTGTGAAACATAATTATTCGTAGGATTCCAAATCATATCTCTACCGTTTTCGCCTTGTAACCATGAATCTTCCCCAAACATCATATTCAATCGTTCTCCGGTTTCTACGTTAATAGCATAACCTGGAAACCAACCCATACCTACTTCACCATCTGTTTGACCGGCTCTAAGATCACATTTCTTTCTGTTACCTTCAGTTAATGTGATATTGGCATCTTCACATTCTTCAATAACAGGACAACGGGTCCATTTTGACCTATCGGGTGTGATACACAAATCAACGCTATATACATTTGCTAATTTGCTTAAACCATTTAGACCGCTAACAACGGTATTATTCCATTGTGGTCCATTTTCAAATTTAGAAGCCATGGTATAAGGAGCCCAAGTACCTAACAAAACCTTTTCGTAGTTTTGATTTGGATCAAAGGCTGTTCCAATCACCGAACCGCCACTTGAAGATAAATAGTAATCGTTTAAAGTAACATCAGTTGGATCGGCAGTGTTCCCTGAACGTATCCAATTAAAAGGAGCATAAGCATCATTATCAGGCACACCTGACAGCCACTTTTTAGAGCTATCAGCATATTGAACAGTAGCTTCTAAAAAGCCATTATTGATGCCTGTCAAATCTCCCGGAGCCTTCGATTGCGTAATGGTGACCGATAATCCAATGTCAAGAAGTAATTGTTCATTATCAATAGCAATCGTTGTATCCGATTTCCATGATTGTCCTGTAGTTTTGTTTGTTAAAATCCATCTACTAGAATCTATTTTTCCACTTGCCGGTGGAATAAATTTCAAAGTGAAATCGCCAGCCACGACATTCAAGGGATCAATAACTTTAATGTTTAAAGGTCCTTTGTCGAAATCATAAGTTGGGTTTGCGGCAAAATATGGTGAAGAAGCCATAATTTGATCAGTAGTCTCTGTTGTAAAGTCCAACACCAATCCACCATTACCGTTTCCTTCCAGACGGGTAATTTGTGGCATTAATCCATATTCCGAATTTGAAATAGTTCCACCAGCTTCGGGTGAAGGAATGTGAGGCATAGCAGAAACCACCCCGATTTTACTTGTTGCGCCCTTACGACCTGCTTTATAGGGGAGTTTTTGTCCATCAAAATCTAATGGATTGGTTTGAGTATATGTTTTAAAATTATTATAGGCATAAGCAATAGCTATATAATAGTATTGTTTGTGGTTCACCAATCGTTTATCTCCGGTAGCGAATAAATCTTCAAAAATACGGAAGGAATGTACTATCCCTGCATTGGCACCGTTAACTTCTTCGGTGGGGACATTGCCACTTAATTGATCCGAATAATTAAAATTAATAATTTTGGAAATAGTATTCTTTTTATCGCATTGACCTGCCAATCGTGCTTTATCAGGATCGTGAATATCTGTTACAGAAACGGAAGCATCTTTCACCTGGAAGATTTGGTAGCCTTCAAAACGATATGCAGAGTCTCCTGAAATAATAGTTTTGTCAACTTCTAAATAATCCTCAATACTTTTACGGTAATTGTTAGAAACTCTTCTATTTGTTAGATACAGAATTAATTCCTTATCAAGTTCCTGAATTGTCAAATCCGGCGCATCAGGACCATCAAGTACTTTAAAACAATTATCAAAAAGAGCTTGGCATTTATCGTCAACAACTCGGAGCAATTGAACAGAAGCCCAAGGACCACCAGAGGTAGCTCTTGCCCAAGGAATACCCACCGTAATATAGTTTACAGCTCCTGCTTCCAAGGTAAATGGACCTGCTGATTGCATAAACCGACGGTCAAAAGGAGGATTATTTGCTTGCGTTTCATTCCAATGTTTATCAGGATATGGAGCCCCTGGGTCAACTCCATTAGTACCCCAATTACAGGGATCAGTATTATCAGGAAACATGAAATCGCATGGAGGTCCATAACCACCGGCACTAATATGTCCTAAACCCCAATAAGTCATGGGTGTGTTGTCTTTCCATATACCACGTAAAAGATTATAATATTCAGGTGCAACATCAGGGTCCGTAATTGCATCTAATCCTCCTGCAGTATTATTATGAAATACAAAACGACGCATCCCGAAGCGCTCATCATCAACAATTCCATTACCAAAGTTTACGCCATTAATTGCTTCATTACAATTTTCATGGGTTACTGGATTGTATTTTGGATTGTCAAGTAAATCTTTGTCCATATAGGGTCCTTGAAAGAAGTCAACACCAATAGCAGGAGGGTTTGCGCCATAGCCTATTTGTCCTCCAGCAGTTTCGTCAAAATCATCGCCATTATAAACATAGCCTAACCCTCTTAATACATCACATCCTGTATAATCATCTTTAGCATAACCTATATCGGGATCAACCCATTGACTAAAATAAGTCTCAGTTAAGCGATAGGTAGAACGGTTGATAATTTCGTAGGTATAAAAGGTCATGTTATTGATATCATCATTGGTGGAAAATGCAAAGGCTTGTGCCCGGATTTCCATACCTACTGCTTCTCCTTTAGTTTCAGTATGAATATTTCCTTTGTCATTAAATACCCACCATAAAGTCATGTCACCCTTCAAAACTTGGTCAACTAAAATACCATTACCTTCCATGGTTACCGGTTGAGGGGTGCCAGGAGGATAGTTAGCTGGGCATAGCGTATTGTCAAAATCATAATAAGGATAATCTCCTTTTGTATAATCGTAAGTTCCATCGCCATCATAATCAAAAAAAGGTGCTAGATAATAACTTTGATTTTTAGAAAGATCCCCATGTGCAGGATAATTCTTTATACTAAGAGGAACTTCATAACCCGCAGGGAACCCAGCCAAAAAAGCAGCTTTAAACTCCTCAACATCGGTTCTGTAAATGGTGAAATGTTTGTCATATTGATTACAGGTTTCAGCATCCGTTGATGCGGTTCCATCTGTAGTCAATGGACCGGGCCAAAAATCATTACCGTTTCCCCGATAACGTTGAGCTGCCAATTTAAGCTGACCATTGACATCTAACCCACCAATCCATAACGAGCCGGAGAACATAGAAGTTTGTTTTGAATTTGCAGGAATAAAATATTCAGACGCACCCTGCAAGTCCCACCACATATCTCCACCTGTATTGATGCGTGCTCGAACATTATTTATATTAAGGTCAGTTGATGCTGAAGCCGGTAAACAACCTTCTGCTACTGACTTGGTTTGTTCAACACTTTTATGATTCTTTTGTACAGGCCATTCTTTTGCATAATTGGATTTTGAAAATCCTATTAATAATGCTGTAAATAATAGATAACGAATTATTTTTTTCATAGCTTTTGATTTTATAAAATGTGCATTTTCTTAATTAAAACCCTAAAGAAAGACCTAAGCGAATTCTTCGTGGTAAACTATAATTATAAGGATTATTGACGCTAATAGCATATTGATCTCTATAAGCGGCTTCATTTGTTTGAGTTGCGAGGGTGCTCTGAAATTGATTTGCTGATAAATATCCGTCATCATTAGGATTCCCAGTAGCAGCATAAACAGCAAGAATGTTTTTAGAGTTTAAAATATTTAAGACTTCAAGATAAACATTCATATACAAAGGCTTGCTAGCTTTTCCGCCTTTTTTACCCGTTTTAATTTCAATATCTTTATCTAAACGGATGTCAATTCGGAATTGCCAAGGCATACGGGAGCCATTAACTTGTCCTTCAAGTTGAGTCGCTGATGAGCCTCCTTGCGTGAGCACTACTGTACTTGACTTGCTATACGGAGTTCCGGAGCCGCCATCGAAAGAAACGTTGAGCCCTGTATTTTTAAGTAATAGAATTGTTTTAACTTTGTCGGTTCCTTTAATTCTTCTTGTTATTTTAGGTCCATTATAGTCTTTACCTTCCCCATAGCGATAATCAAAAGAAGCCTTAAAAGCATGTCTCCTATCAAAATCAAGTGGAGAAATTGTTCTTAAGTTGGGTTGTCCGGTTTTTGCTAAATTCAAACCAGTTTGAGAATTTGATCCAGTTCCAGATGCAAATTGAAGCGTATAACTTGCATATAATCTGACATTACTTGTTCTTCTTAAATCGTAGGTTAATGTGAACCCTTGTACCGTACCAAAGTCAATATTATTATATGAAATATAGGAAACAGGATATGCTCCAGAATAGCGATACGCCTGAATCATATTTCGTTGTTCATTATAATAGGCAGAGATTTTAATTGAAGAAGTTTTGCTTAATACTTGTTGAAAGCCTAATTCATAACTAATTGTTTTTTCTGCTTTAAGATTAGGATTATTAATGGGGTTTAATCCTTTTGAGTAAATGAAGAAATAATCTTCAGGGTCCATCACATTTCCTGTGCTTGGTCTTTGAGTTAATACATCATAATGAGCAAAGAAATTTGCCTGATCAGAAATTGGGAATGAGAATGCAATACGAGGCATAAAATTAAGTTGTGGTTTGTAATCTGTAAAAGCACTTGAGTTAACTTCCACTTGGTCGGGATTCACTAAATAAGGTGCAATACCCGAACCTGTTTCAATGGATGAAGGATCCTTGATTTCTGTTCCTTGAGCATTGTACCATGTATCACCATTACGATAACCTTTAATTGCAGTAGGATTTTTAACGTCATCAACATAAACAACATAGTCCGCGCCCATATTTGTTGGATGCGTTCCAAGGTCCGAAACTTCTTTTACGGTTTTTGCTTCATAGAAAAGATATGGGTCTTTTAATACTTTTTGGTTCGCATCATAACGGTCAACACGTAATCCAACATTAAAGATAAGATCGTTGAAAGCAAATTTATCTTGGATATATCCAGCAATATAAATCGGTTCAAAAGCACCTTTTAAACGAGAGAATCTTCCTGTTGCATCAAGCTTTGTAAAGAAATCATCAAAACTAGGTTTACTCTTCAGTTTTTTACCTGTATGATCATAGCCCATATAGCTAACATAAGACTGACCACTGTTTAGCAATTCATCAGCACTAAACATATCAACACTAAATGTGCTTGGATCGTAGCTATAGACATCAATCCAATCAGTACCATTGGTAGCTAAGCCAAGTTTCTGACGCAAGTTATAATCCACTAAAGCCTGTTCACTTCCAGAATAAAGTCTGTCATAGGTGATAGTATCCTGAAAAACGCCATAAGCATCATAAACTAAATTTGGGTTGTTCAGGTCAAGTTGTTTGATGTGTTTGTTTACTTGTTGACGTAAAGCAGACCATAATCCAACCGGACTATACGCTATGGAACGGTCTTGACGTTGTTCATAATAAAATCCTAGCTGTAAAGCATGGTTTCCAATATCGGCAGATGCTGTAGCTGTAATACCAAGTTGCGTTGTTTCGTAATGATAATATTGATTATATGGCATGCCAACATTATTCCACATGCCATATATAGTGCCTTGACTCAAAAATTCACCATTAATTAAACCTCCTCCTAATAATATTTCATCTAAATTCCTATAATGTCCATTGGCTGTGTTGTAAGAATCATAGTAAGATTGTGTATAATTTGAAAGTATAGGGTTGATACCTGTTTGTTCAAAAGTCACTAAGGTATCAGCAATAGCATTTTGGAGGTAGGCAGTAATTCCTGTTGTTGGATCAACTCCTTTTTCAAAGGTTTTTGCTTGGTAGGTTTTAAATTTGCCAATATACCCATATTTGAATAAATCTTTTTTAAACTCTGCATCCTGATATGTACGTGTTGTTTGTGAATAATCACCCTGAATGGAATAGAACACATTTTTTACAGTAGCTTTACTATCACCTGCAGTAGGGAAACGTTGCGTAAAACGTCCATAAGCACGCCATGAACTGTATTTGTCATCGGGATTTTTAGCCCAATTCATCATAGAATTGGCTCTTTGGTAATCGCGACCCCAATTATATTCCCAAGTTCCACCAAAGGTTAGGTTTGTATTAGCAGAAGTGCGTACATCTAATTTTCCAGACAAGTTCAAATCACTATTAGCTGAATTTAGTTTTCCGGTAACGTTTTCCAAATCGGAATTCACAAGAAAATCTCCTGCTTTATACGTTCCTCCTCCTTTACCAGTAGGTACAAGAGGGGTTTGTTGTAAATTAGCAAGCACATCGTTTTTGACCTTCCAATTTCCTGTATAGAAAGGGCGAGGGTCTTTTTGGTAGGTATATTCAGCCGCAATAAAATATCCTAATAAGGAGGTTGTTTTTGTGGAATCCCTTCCTTTAATAAGTGGTCCCTGAATATTTAGTGCTAAAAGGTTGTATCCAAATTTATCTAAAAATTGGGAGGTGGCACCTTCTATACCCATTCCAAATTCGCGCGAAGCGCCTTTGGTCGAAATAGAAAGAATACCGCCCGTTGCATCTCCATATTGAGCAGGAGTACCACCCATAAGAACGGTAACTTGTTCAATGGCAGCTTTCGGAACTTGGGATGACCCACGAACTTTTACACCGTCAACGTAGGTTACAGTACCATCGTCGCGAGCTCCACGAATGCTTCCCATTGTGCCGTCAGAGGAATAAACCCCTCCAACTTGGATAGCGACCGATTGCGCAGAACGTCCGGGCATTTTTGAAATTTCTTCCGATGTCATGGTACCACCAGATGTTGTCTGATCTTTGTTAATCAATGGAACTTTGTAGTCAACAACTTCAAAAGTTTCGATATTAATGGTTGTTGATTCCATTTGAATATCTTGAAACGTGATTTGGTTGGCTACAATTACCAAATTTTGAATCATAATGGGTTTATAGCCCACGTATGAAGCTTTGACATCGTATTTTCCAGGAGGAATTGGTTTGATGGTGTAGTTGCCATCAAAATCGGTGGTTGTACCTCCCGACTGCTTTCCGCCTTGTTCAATAATAATATTGGCAAAAGGAACTGGTTCATTTGTCCCTTTATCTGTGATCTTTCCCTTCAAAGTCCCAGACTGCGAGAATGCCATCAAATTTGCTGCTAACAGTACAGCCGCTGAAATAAGTAACTTTCTAAGCATATATGTGTTTTTATGTATTAATAATTAATAAAACTTCTATTTTAAACCTTTTATTTCGGTCGGTAAAGGTATAATTATTTCTTATAACCGAGCCAATATTTTTTCAATAAATTAAATTTTATTATTTAACCTTTTGAAATTGAATGTAATATTTTTTTATTCATTTTCTATATTTTAATTAAACTTCATTTACCTTACTATTAATTTCATGCTTTGGAACGAAATCTGACCCAAAATTACACATAATTGGATAGCGATTGCAAGGCAAAACAGTTAACGGTAGGTTTACATCAGTTAACGGTAGGTTTTGGCAAGTTAACGGTAAATCAAAAATCACTTTTCATATTATTTATTAGCGAAACGGTTTTTTCTTTTTTGCGACGCGAAACAGGAATTACAGTGTCATCATACATGACGATGGAACCACCTTCGCTCTTCAAATATCCCTTTATGTAATTTATATTAATAAGGTGTGACTTGTGAGGACGAAAGAAATTTTGTTCGCCAAGTAAGGCTTCGTGTTCTTTTAAGGTTCTTGATATTAATAAAGTCTTGCCATCTTTAAAGAAAAAACGAGTGTAGTAATCATCCGATTCGCATCGAACGATGTTGTCAATTTCCACAATATGAATTTTATCAAAGGTTTTTAAGACAATTTTTTTTGGTTCGGTGTTTGTTTTGATGTTTTCCAATAGCACTTTTATGCTACTATTGGTCTCTGTTGAGTTTTTTTTTTGCTCAGCTTTTTGAAGTGCACTGACAAGATCAGTGGGAAGTATGGGCTTTAATAGGTAATCTAAAGCGGAAAATTTAATCGCTTTTATTGCATACTGGTCATAAGCCGTGGTGAAAATAACATCGAAATTCACTTCGTTTACGTCTTCCAACACCTGAAATCCGCTTCCATCGGGCATTTGTACATCTAAAAATACCACATCGGGCTTATATTTATGAATGGCATCTATGCCACTTTGATAGCCATTGGCTTGTGCAACAACTTCTACATTGATGCAATAGCGGGCAATTAAGCCTACGAGGGCATCTCGAGAAGTTTTTTCATCATCAATTATGATTGCTTTCAGCATTGTTTTTAAATTAGGAAGCAAAAATAAACAATTATTTTATGCTGGAACCAAATTTTAAATAATTCTGTAAAAATATTTTTTTGCGCCTATATAATATAGGTATAAAAAACACTTGAAAGATGTGGTTTTGGTATTCCTAATTTGCTGTTTTTTACTTGATGTTGTTAGGAGAATGTGCATCAATTTATAGTTGTAAAAAAAAATCGTAGGTGCAAATTTTATTTTTTTCTATTTGCGACTTGAGTTTTATCGGATTTCTCTTTTTTCTTAATCCGCATCAATTACCTCAAAGAGCCATGCGTTTTCGCTTAGGGTAATTCCTTAATTCTTGTTTTCGCTTTTGTTTTTTTTCCGGTTTTCCTTTTGTTAGGCAGGGAGTCATAAATAATATAGTCGTTGTAACGCGCCGGGTCGGTTTTAAAAAACAGGTCTTTGCCAATATTGCAGAGGCGGAGCATTTCTTTATAGAGGAGGTTTCCTTTCATGACTCTATCTTGCGCACTGATGTCGCGAGCACCCACAGCGGCTAGTTGGTTGTCAATTGCATCTTCAAAAATCCCGTCAAGGATATTGATTTGATCAATTTTTTCCTGCGTAAGTCCTTCGCTGGCGAGGTCAGCCAATTGGTCGGGCGCATACTTCCGCACTGCTCGGGCAAGGCGATGCAACACTTCGTCGGAAGTTTGTCCTAAGCGGTCGAATTTGTAGATGCGATATTTAAAACTTTTCACTCCCCATTTGTTTTCAACCATGTTGCGAAGGGTTCTGAGAGCTACGCGAAGGTGTTCCGCTTTTTTGTTACGATCTTCTGTTGCTATGATGATATATCCAAGCATTGTACCGTCTTCAGTAAGGTGATCGAATTCGTCAATCATTTCTTCGAAACTATTTAATCGGGCGAGATCTACCCCACGAGAACTAAAATCATCTAAATCACGCTGCACTGTGATTAAAAACCCATCTGCTTTTTGTTTGAGCAAGCTATCGGAGAAGGTGTAAATTCTTGAAACTTCTTTTTTCTGAGCCATAAAGAGTATTTTAAATGATTTGCATCTTGCGATTAACAGAAGAAAATTATTTGAAAGACTTACTGAACTCATGAAAAACGATAGGGCAAAGCATACTATTTTGCCCCCCAGTAAATTTGGTCTTGTTCAAATAACACGTCAGAG
>CAIOJS010000440.1 GCA_903858655.1 uncultured bacterium
ACCCCATTTCTCACCAAAAACTCCTACGGTCCACATCGGAGACTCTTGTATGAAACGAAACAACTTCATGCCGGCTTTGGTAAAATAGCTTGCGTCTTCTTCCCCAAGGAATTGGTAGCCCTTTTTCGCATCAAACCATCCTTTGTTGAACTGTCGTGCGTCCGCACCAAGCATGCGCATTCCTGTTCCACTAGCTGTGAACATGATAGCCCCGAGTTCGCCTTTCATATACATGGCGGTGCACACGCCAATCGCGTGATCCAACTGATCAATAGTGTTGCGGTTCCAAACATTTCCCCGCATGGGGTTGTCAAAGATGATACTTCCGACGCGATCTTTCGTGTTGGGATACACAAAACGCAAGTCGTTGTAATAAATATCGAGTTCGCCGGTTTGGAAATTACGTTGGCTGACGGGAGTTTGGTATATGCGTCCGTAGCCGAGAAGGTTTATCCAACCATGAGCCTTCATGGTATGCAACAAACTTGGTTTTCCCTGACGCGGACCTATCAAACCATCCACATCATAGAGTTCTTTTTTGTCGCGATTCTCTTCTGTAGCCTTCCGACAAAGGTTGCGGAAACCATCAATGCCAAAGTGGTTGAGGAAGCCGTCAATAATTTCGCACACACCATACTTGAAACGCAAGCCTACTTTTGATGCCACGTTTACATCCGCTGCGGTGCAATAATTGTCTTGTATTAAATCCAAACCATAAAGCAAAATGGGCAACACATAACGGCGGAAGGATTTCCCACCCTTGTCGTCAGCCTTCGCCACTTGGATTAATCCGTCAATACTCTTAATGCTAAACGTCCGATGGTCGATGGCGTCTGCCTCATACAGAGACCAATAATCTTTTGCAGATATTTCTTTGATATCCACATAAGTTCTCGAACCCGGGTCATATACTTTCACCTTTTTCTCTCTATTTGGTTTCCCTTCCCATTTAAAAAAGCCCTCCTTCGCGTTATTGTATATCCCAATGCGACCTGATTTTTCCAAATCTTCTATCCATTCGGGATAATGACGATTGTTTTTGTTGTACAAACTCCGCAAACGGTCTGTCAAAGGCAAAGCTTTTCCCAAATGACGGGCACTTTCGGTGTAGGGCATGTGTCCTGTGCGGTCCAACACCTCAAAAGGGTTTGCCGTGAGCATGGCAAAAACCTGAGGAAGCTCCACCAAGTCCTGTCCGCTAGTGATATCCCACGAAACAATGGCTCCCATTCCCTGAAAGATAGGGTCTGCCACGTAACCATGATGGTCGTTGCGCAAGGCGATAACTTTTTTCTCCAAAATCTGCTCCGCGAAGGCAACTCCGGCGGTGAATGTCGCCTCCGAAGCATATTTCCCTTTCATCACATCAAACAATCTGTTGGCATGAAACGGAAAGTAACCGTGTCCCGTGAGGAATTTGTCGCGCATAATGTTGTCGTTAAACAACACAGCGAGTTCTTCGGTGGTATGCGAAGAAGTATTACTCAGCACCATGATTAATTTTTCGGGATCGGCATACTTCTCTATATTTCCAAAGATAAGTTTTTTAATTTCGATCTTCTCTGTCGCCACTTCCCATATAATTTCTGCATTTTGGAGCGTAGTGTAGTCCTTGGTGTAGCTCACGCGTAACAAAAAGGCTGTCAGTTGTTCTTCGATGATGCGTCCACCTGCCAACATGCCCGAAAAGTAGGCAAGAATGTCAGTTTTCGCACGTTCCAAAGATGCATCCGACACATCAATGAAGGTTACACCGTAATTTGTTTTGTTCAGTAGGTCAATGCCGATGCCAATTCCCATTGTACCGGAGCCTATCAATGCAACGTTCTTCACACTATTTAATTTAGTGATTTCCTTTTGCAGAAGTTTGTTGCCATAAGAAAAACATGTTCCCATAATATTTATGATTTATGATTTATGATTTAAGATTTATGTAATAAGATTTGTGTTTGGTGATATAAAAACTTGATTTTCGGAACGCTGATGACGCTGATTTTTATGATGAAGATAAGATGAAGAGCTTACGCAAAAAAAATTCTACCTTATATTATATAATGACATCCGTAACGTTCGAACCAACTTAGACGACTTCAATGCAGATAGCCCCACCTTGACCGCCACCTATGCAGGCGCTAGCAATTCCGACGGATTTTTTCTGACGTTTCAGTTCGTAAATCAAATCGGTGGTGATTCTCAAACCGGTAGCGGCAATATTATGCCCTACGGCAATGGCGCCACCGTTCACATTGGTCTTTTCACGAGGTAAACCCAACTCTTTTTCCACACCAAGGTATTGGGCAGCAAAAGCTTCGTTCACTTCAAACAAATCAACGTCTTCTAATTTCATATCGAGCTTGCTGAGCAGATTCTTAATGGCAGGAACAGGACCTTGACCCATGATCTTTGGGTCAACGGTGGCAAATTCATAACCTTTTATGACCGCCAAATACTTAATTTTATGCTTATCGGCAAATTCTCGGTCCATCAACACCGCACAAGCAGCCCCATCCGAGATTTGGCTAGAGGTGCCGGGAGTAACCAATCCGTCTGCCTTCAACAAAGGGCGCAAACCTTTCAACTCATCTATGCTGATATCATATTTTGTGCCTTCATCTTTCCACACACAGAGCGAATTCCCCGCTTGGTCAATGGTATCCACAGTGAAGACTCCCTTTAAATAATTATTTTCCTTGGTCTCGGTCGCGAAGCGGTTCCATTGTTTGCTTTGGGCATCCTTTGCGCGCTTATGACTGAGGTAGGAAAACTCGTCGCAGTCCTTCCTCGTCACACCAACCAACGCGCCATAGTCATCGGCGGTCTTTGGCATCAATGTCTTATGCAAATTATGATTGAATCCCTCTAAAAGATAATCTTTCAGGGGTGCTTTTTCAAATTCCCACACGCTGTCTTTCTTTCTGCGTGCTTGCGAAATCAAATTGGTGCGCGACATATTCTCAGTACCGAACGAAATCACACAATTTGCATTGCTCAAACTTATAGCATCAAATGCGTCAGCAATAACTTGGAAGCCTGTGCCGCAAATACGTAAGGTTGTTTTGCCGGGAGCAACGTTTAAATTGTCGGTATCGCCCAATTTTTTAGCTACGCGAGCAGAAACATTACGGGGAAGATATATCTGTTGATTTTGGGAGTCAATATAAATCATACCGGCAACCACTTGGTCAATTTTTACGGTCTTCAAATCAATTCCGGAGCGCTTTATTGCCTCTTCCATCGCCAATACTGCCAAATCTTCGGCTGAAATATCATTATAAAACCCACCATGTTTCCCGATAGGCGTGCGTGCAGCACTAACAATCACTACTTCTTTTTGCTTTTTTGCCATATTTTTTATTTTTTTATTGATTACATTATTTTGATATACTTATTTCGGCAAACGAACTTGGTCGCGTGCCAGCACACTCATCGTCAAACGACTTGTGCAAACCATCTTGTGTTCTTCGTTGGTGATGTCGATACGCCAAATGTGTGTTTTTTTGCCGAGATGCACCGGTTTTGCTTCCGCGAAGATGAATCCGCCCGTAACGGGACGTATGTGACTAGCATTTATATCCAAACCCAAACAGAAAAACTTCTCGGGATCAACAATCAGGTTGCTCGCGATGCTGCCCAATGTCTCGCAAAGCGCAGCGGAGGCGCCGCCGTGCAAAATGCCCATAGATTGCTTGGTTTTTTGCACCACTTCCATGCTGCATTTCAGCGAATCCAAAGTGATTTCGGTCAATTCAATACCGAGAGCTTCCGCCAAAGTATTTGTGATTAACTTCTGCAAATCCTCAATATGATATTCTTTATACCAAATGCTCATTTCTTTGAATTAATTAGGTTTATTGTTGAGTAAAACACAGCCGATTGCCGCCAGAAACTGCGATTTCTCAGGGGTGAGGCAGTTGGCGATACGTTTCTGAAACAGTTTCACAATCATAGGGTGATTGTCGGGAATGCCGCCCGTCAATACCAGAAAATCTTCCACCAAAGCCATCTCAAAACTGCGCTCGATGATAGAATTATAGATACCCAACACGATGCCGGGCATGTTCGAACCATTTGAAATCTTCCCAACAATTTCGCTAACAGCAAAAACAGTACAAAAACTATTGATGCGTATCTCTTCAGTAGCCTGTTCGGCAAATTGATTGAACTCCAGCGCCGATATATCCAAGCGAAAAGCAATTTCTTCCAAGAAACTACCTGTGCCGGCAGCGCATTTCCTGTTCATTTTGAACTTATCTACTTGTCCAAGTTCGTTTATTTTGATAAATTTGGTATCTTGTCCGCCGATATCAATCACCGTACAAGGTTTTTGATAGATATCGAAAACAGCTTTCGCCAAAGCTATGATTTCCGAGTTGCTAACCGTGTCGGCATCTAGTTTTTCCCTGCCGTAGCCACAGGTATATATAGGAAATTGTATCTCGTGTTGAGATGAAAAGTGGTCAATCACATTACGGGATGCCTTGGCAAAATCGAAACCCGTGCGTGTAACAAAATAGTCAACCACTTCGCTCCTATCTTTAACCAAAACGCCCTTAGTGAATGAAGAACCTAAGTCAATCCCTACTCTGTACATTATATTTACTATCTATTTAGTTGTGAAACGGCACTTCGGTGCGCCGCTTCCTTATTTTTTACTCAATAATTGTTGTATAAATGTTTCAATGGCAATGATGCTTTGCTCTTCGCTATAACATCTTGAGTCATTAAGGTCTCCGTGAATCTCTAAGAATGGGATATTGGTTGCGCTTTGCAGTCTGTTTTGCAATCCGTATCTGTTATTGGAATTCCGTGGACATGTTTTCGATTCATGATAGATGATACCATCAATGGAGAACTCTTCCAAAAGCCTTCCCAACACCTTTTCTTTTTCCTCATCAGCCCTAACGATAAATAATTTACAGTAAGCCAAAGCAGAACTCATGAAGGGATCAGCGGAATCGAGGTCATCGAAAATCCAACTGTTGCAATAAGTTGATGCAACCACGCAGGTGTCCAAACTAGAGAACATTTTTGCATTACTGCTGAGCTTATACCACAAAGGCATGCCATCCCAATACAAACGGAGGCGTTCATTGGGCACAGCACTCACACCATTTTTAATTCTTTCCTGCAATTCGACTAACAACAACTTATAATAATCCACCACATATTGCGTACCACGCATCACAACGATAGGTCCCATGTGAATCGCTGCATCGAAGAACGTTATTGGGGATGGTAAATGCTTTGCCGTCTCCAAAACATGACGCCACAACACACATCCGTCGTGCGAAAGTGCAATGGTTTCCCGAAACTTATCTATGTCGAATTTCTGAGTAGCCACCTTTTCCAACTTAGGAATGATTTCCTGAAATTGTGCAGCCACAGAGGTTATGATACTTGTGGTTAAACTGTTTATGCATAGCGGTGTGTTAATCTCCAGAGCAGGTACGCCAAAATGACGAGCATAATACATAAACCAATCGCCTACTTCGCGGCATTGATTCGTGTTATATACAAGGATATCGGGTTTGGGCACAGATTTAAACCCACTTTTCTGCAAGGGAGTTTCGTTTTGCAAAAAAGCACCAATGTCGCTAGTCAGATAAGAGCAGATGTCCGGCGAAAAACCATGTGCAACGGCTGTCGGGATATATTTGTCCGCCATTTTCGACGCTCCCAACATTGCTCCATGGTTTTCGGGGAAATAAACTTCGAATCCCATAGAGTACAACAGTTCGGCGGGACCGACAGAAGTACACCAAGCAACCTTCTTACTACCTGTTTCGTCAGCAATACGTAGTCTGCTGAAATAATCATCCATGGTGATCCGCAGATTACCGGCTGATTGAAGCTTTAATATTTCAGTTTTTTCTTGCAAGGCTTATTTGTTTTTCCAAATGGGTTTTCTTTTCTCCAAAAACGAGTTGATTCCTTCATTCGCATCCTCTGTTTCCATCAATTCGGAAACAAACATGTCTGTAAATGCGGGTATATTTTTATGCATAAAGTAGTCGAAGGATGCGCGGGCAGCTTTCGTGGCATATTTCAAGGACAGTGCACTCTTTGGGAGGATATTATTTTGTATCCAGGTATCCAACTCAGCCTCCATTGTAGCTTTATCTTCAAAAACCTCATTGAGTAATCCGAGATTCTTGGCTTCCTCTGCTGAAATCACCTTGCCTGTAATCAACAACTCCTCTGCTTTTGCATTTCCAATCTTCAGTGGTAACATGATAGATGCCGGAGGTGCAAAAACGCCGAGTATGATTTCCGGTTGTCCTAGTTTCGCTGTTTTATCGGCAAACAGGAAGTTACAGACCAAAGGTAATTCCAATCCACCGCCCAAACATTGCCCCGATATCTTTGCCATCGTAGGAATATGCAAGTCAATCAAAGTAAGAAATATCGTGTGAAAGGTTGTAAGCATCTTCAGTGCATTCTCTTTCGTATGTTCCTCCACACTTGCGCCAAAAGAGAAATGTTTACCTGCCCCTTCAAAGGTTATTAGCTTAAGATTATTCATCGTTTTGAACGAATCCAGAGTTACTATCAACTCATTCATCATGATATCATCCAAAACATTGCCTTTTCCGTCGTCGAGTATAATGCGAGCAACGGAATTATCATATAAAAACTCTACCTTAATCTTCTGCATAATCTATTTTTGATTTTTTATATTTATTGACACTGTGGAGAAATCGCTTTAATCAAATCATCGTTCCATTCATGTCCTTCAGCCAACATCTGACGTAGTTTTACGAAATCTGCCTCTCTGTTGTCCTTAGGTCCATCGTTAAATGCTCTGAATCCTGCTTTACCTTCGGTCATCATATTTAATGCCAACCAATCTCTGTGGCTCTCTTTGTTCATATCCCAGAAAACAAGCTTATGTACCCGTAAGGTATTTAATGTTTTACTCAAGCAATTGGGCATAGTGTAAAGCAGTTTGGTACAATATTTTTCTACAGTTTCATCCAACGCTGACAAATCAACCACTCCCGCTTTCATCATCTCTTTCCCCTTTGCCAATTCCTCGCCTGTTTTTGATTTTCCATAAACTATTTGTCCCTTATCATCCACCCATTTGTCCACAACGACTAATGGATTGGCAACGTACTCACCATTTACTTTTAAGGCGGGTACCACTTCGGTCAATAAGCCCAATCGTAATGCTTCATGTGCCGACCATGGGTCACAAACGGTGCATGAAAACATTGCATTCTCTATGCCCACATACAATGGCAAGAAATCCGTTGAACCACCGATAGGTGCACTTCCATGTTTGGGTCCTGCTTGTCCGAAACGAGCCAAATCCTGTGAAATTGAGAAGTCACAAGCCATTCCAATCTCTTGCCCCCCTCCGATTCTCATGCCATTAACTCGACAAATGACAGGTTTATCGTGCATTAAAATAGATGAAACCATATCATTGAACAAACGCATGTATTGTTTGTACTCTTGTGGATTTCCGGCATAATATTCTGCATATTCTTTGGTGTTTCCACCCGTGCAGAAAGCTTTATCCCCAACACCTGTGAACACTACAGCTACTACACTCCTATCATTTGAGGAATCGCGCATGGCAAGAATCACTTCTTTGACTGCATCTGTAGTATAAGAGTTAAACTGAGCCGGATTATTTAATATAATCCATGCATTGAATAGCCCCGCAATTGGATTTCCGCTTTTATCCTTGCAAGGACGTAATTCATAAAGAATGTGTTTGTAATCGTGTTGTACTAAATTGTGACTTGCTAACATATTTAAAGAGTATTTAATTATTATTTTATTTGAAATCAGGAACTAATATGGACCTTTTTTTGTATTTGTGTGCCAATGTATTTTGAAAAACTTCGTTAATCTGCGACATAGGAATCAATTCAACAAAATCTTCTATCTTCAGTTTATCACTAGCGATTAAGTCAATTACTTCGGGATACAGCTCAGGTTTACAACCCCAAGTGCCAATCACTTTTGCATCAAATGCCATCAAATTGCTTAAACGAACCTCAGGTTTTTCCATAGTAAAACCTACAATAGATAAGGTAGAAGTAAATGTAATGAGATTGAATCCTAATTCCTGCCCTGCTTTTGTACCTGACATCTCAAATATTTTCCAACCATAGCGCGAAACACCAAGAGTCTTTACTATC
>CAIOJS010000441.1 GCA_903858655.1 uncultured bacterium
CCTCGAGGGTGGCTTAATATATATCTTTCAATTTCTGTTTTATCTAATAAAAATGACAAGTCAGCTAAAGCTTTATGGACACTGTCCGGCGCTTCATTAAAATTAGCATTCCAACCACGTTCTTCAAAAAACTTTAACTTTCTAAATAAATATTTACGGGTTGTGTAATCTGCAATCTTAGTACATGAATACGTATTATACATTACTTTGTTTATAGCTTTCTGTGCTATAACTGGAGAGATTGCGAGTAATATAAACAAAAATAATATTGATTTTTTGATGATAGACTTATAATTTATTACTATTAATGAAATGACAGCCACATACCAGAGGCTGAAATATACAGGTCGGGTTGTACAAATTGCAGAAATTATAAACAACAAACTCAGAAATAAAATTGGCTTTTTGTAAAACTCTTTGGAAAAGGTTAATAAATATGCTAATAAAGATAAAAGTACGAAGGTGGTGATTTCAGTTAGTGCGTGAGCTGTATAAACTATTAGCGAAATGTTAGAGGCAACCAATGTAAAAGCAATAACAGCAATGTATTTTTTGTTGGTTAACTTATATGCGGTTATATAAGTTAATAAACAACCTACTAACCAAAATAAGCATTGTACTATCCAGATACCATAAAATCCTAACAATTTAGTAGATACCATTATTAATAAAGGAAAGAAAAATGTACGATAGACACTGCAATAACCGTCTTGACCGGCTAACCAGTCGGCATACCCTTTGTATTCGAGTGAATCGCCAGTGGAATACAAAGAATTTTTAACGAAATTGATACCGTCCAGATTTTGAAAAATTACAAAATAAAAGATGCAGGCTAAAGCACCTAATATCAGCAGGAGCTTATTATTTTTTAGTATAACTGATATTTTATTTTGCATTTAAATTACTCCAATTTCTTCGGAAAGAAATCCTTATTCCGATAAATCACAATAGTCTGATTGGTGTTGCGCGGGTTCATCCGAAACAAAATATCATCTATAAAACTCGGCGCTAAAGTGGTTTCATACTCCAGATGCGGCACGATGCGTTTGATGCTGTCAATTCGCGAAGCAATATCTTTATCATTGAAAAATAAAACAAACCTTGGATAATAATCTTTTCCCCATCGTTGGAGTTTCTCTGAAATCGTATCCAAAGAATTGTTCTTCGAAACATTATAAACACCTACCCACTGTCCCAAATAGAATAAAGGAGGCAATTCAGGGTCGTTCTTATAAATATCTTCAAGCAAAATGCTATTAATATTGGGATATTTCGATAAATAAGTCATGGATTCCACCCGCGATTTCTTAGAATACATTGTAGAAATGATAGGCAGCAACATCAAATTCAACGACCAAAACACGAGCATCATCACCCGCATCATTTGCTTGTGCTTCGCCCAATAATTCGATTTATGATAAAACTCCAACCAACCTGCCACGCCCAACGTAATAATCATCGGCACTATGGGCAAAATAAACCGCTCTTGTTTGTTGGGGAAATAGGAGTGGAACAGAAAGAAAAACATCGTGCCGGCAAACAAAGCCCATTGCAGTTTGTAGCTCCGCAGAAATCCAAAAAACAAAAAGAAACACAAAGGCGGCAACAAAATGCCCAACACCACCAGGAAGTAGGAATACCATGGATTGTTTATATAGTTATACGCATTGTCGAGGTTGTATTTAACGTATTCGATAAACTGCGCAAATGGATAGCCCCAAATGCCCAAATCCACAAAGAATTGTATCAAACAAAAAGAAAGTATCACCCCAGCGCTCCACACCACTGCCGCCTTCCATTGTTTCAAAATCAACATACCCAAGCCAAAACCTACCACATAAAACAACACCTGAAACCGCATATCAACCGCCAATCCTATCAGCAATCCTGAAAGGAAAAAAGGCATCAGGGTAAGCTTTTCCGTGGTGGATTTCAGATACAACCACGAACCCCACATCATAAACGGAATGCACGTCACCTCAATCAAATTGCGAACACTCAGCCACGGCATAAACCAATAGACAGCCAGCAGCAAACCCGTTAGGCGTGCAGCTTTTATCCCCGATAGTTTATCAGCAATTTTAAACCCATACTTTACGGTAATCAAAGAGAAAACGGCATGCAAGAGTCGTATCACATACATCTTGCTTTGGGGATCGTGGATGCCAAAGAACTTAATTATCGTGAACAATACAAAATGAATCCCCGAATAAAAAAACGAATGTCCATCTGGCATCGAAGCACCGCTCGATGGCAACCAATTGTTATAATCTGTGCCATCCACCCACGATTGAGAGGCTTCTATCACCAGAAAATGGTCGTCCATCATACCAAAGCCTTTCGCAAAAATCACCGAAACCAATCGAATCAAACATGCGAGAAACAATATGTTCCGCAAGAGCAAAGGATTCGTGAGTGAGAAACTGTTGGCGATGAATGTGTTTATTTTCTTCATAAAGAAATATGATACGCTAAATTTCGTTACTAATTTTGTTTTCGACAAAAATAAGAAAAGTTTTGATGTGATGGGTAATTTTCATCAAATGAGAAGAAAATAATCTCTTTATGAAAATAATTTTCTTTTCTCATCATTTAATTCAACTAAATCAATTAATTTTGTGCAAAACTATTCCGCAAGATATTAATTTCAAAATATAAATAAAATGAGTGACTTTAAAGTGTGTACTAATGGGCATTATTTCCAGGACAATTTAGACGAATGTCCCTACTGCCCCAAAAACCAAAATAATATGGATAAAACAAAGATTGACAGTCCGGCTAACAATCTGGGCGACAAAACACAAATATTTGCCGGTGGCGCATCGGGGAATGATTTGAATAAAACCCAGATATTTCAAGGCGCTAATGCCGAAGAACCTACGTTTAACTCGTTTGCCGAGCGTTCGGGCAGGAAGTTGGTTGGCTGGTTGGTTTCTTTCACAATAGATGCCAATGGTGCCGATTTTCGCCTGTATGAAGGCAGAAACATCGTTGGGTCTGATGCTGCTTGCGACATCGTTGTATCTAACGACCACACTATTTCCACCAAACATCTCACCATTTTGTATCGCATGGGCATTTTTAAATTTAAAGATGAGTTTTCTACCAACGGCACCTTCATCAACGACGAATTTATGGAAGAAGGCGTGCTGACCGATGGCGACACCGTGAAAGTGGGCAACACCGTTTTTAGATTCCGCACCGTTTAATTCTAACATAAAAATTCAAAACTTCATAAAATGAAAAAAATATTTTCTTTGATAGTCGTACTTGCCATGTTTGGCACCATTTCGGCACAAAAAATCACTATTGGCAATGTGGACAACGCCACCTATCCAAAAATCAATGTCTCGGTAACCCTCACGGAAAAAGGCGAAGCGCAACAGAGCGATTTCAAACTTATCGAAAAAGAAAAAGAAGTGCCCTTCACTTTTGCCAAGGATAACTCCACTTCAGGACCCTCGGGCAGAAACATCTGTTTCCTGATTGAAGCTTCGGGCTATACGCGTGGTGCTGCCATTGACCAGTTTAAAAAAGCTGTTTCCGATGCATTGGGAACCATCACCGAAAACGACAAAGTGAATGTGTGTTATTTCGGCAAAGCCAACTCCGACGGCAAAACCCTCAATGTGTTGAGTGCTGAATTTACCAGTGATAAAAGCATTTTGGTGAACGAAATTCAAAACAAGATAGTGGCTGCAAAAGATACCAACCGCATCGCCGACGTGTTTAAAGGTATTTACGAGTGTCTGGATTTTTTCAATTCCAAACAAGATTTAACGGGCAACAAAATCCTCATCGTGCTTTCGGCGGCTATCAACAACAGCCGTTCGCCTATCAAAGCCGAGGATTGTATCGAAAAGTCAACCAAATTCAACATCCCCATCTACACCATCACCTACAAAACCAGCAACAAATATGCTGCCGACAATTTTATCCGCCTCAGCGATAAAACCAATGGCAAGAGCGCTTCCGCAAAAAGCGCCTCCGAAATCAGCTCGGCTATCAATGGTTTTATGGGTGCTGCCGACAAAGCCGCTGCTCCCGCAGGCAACAATTATATCCTCACCTTCGATGCCACTCAATCAGGCGAAAGCAACGGATTCGACATCTTATATAAAGGTGAAAAAGTGAGTGGCACTTACGCCGTGCCCGAAGGTCAGGTGTCGTTTATAAAGAAATATTGGTGGATATTGCTCATTGCAGGCTTGGTTATCATTGCCATCATTGTAGTGGTTATTATGATGTCTGCCAAAGGTAAAAAAGCCAAAGCCGATGAAAATGCCCGCCTCAAAAATCTTGAGGAACGCAACATACAACTGCAAGAACAAATGCGCCAATCGGCTAACCAACAAACGAAAGTACCTCCCACTCACGATGCGCAGAAATTTGATTTGAAACGCACCCAAATTGGTGGGGGAGGGGGAACACCTACTTTGATGGTAAGTGCCGGAAGTTTTGCAAAGAATTTCCCTATCAACAAAATGAAAATGACCATTGGGCGCAATGCCGACAACGATGTGGTGATACCCGAAACCACTGTCTCAGGCAGCCATGCAGCCATAGTGAACGAAGGCGGCAACTGGTTTATAGTGGACAACAACAGCACCAACGGCACCTTTGTGAACGGCACCAAAGTGAGCAAACAACGCCTCAACAATGGCGATCTGATTAAATTGGGCGGCGCTAATTTGAAGGTGCAATTCTAGGCTTTTAGACTATTAGGGGAAAGGTATCAGGTATAAGATACATGGTGCTTATTTAATTCTAGAGGTATTGTAACCTACGCTATGCAGTGCATATTTTGATGCTATTTTTTAAGGTAGAAAATTGGATTGCGGAAAGATTGCAGGTATTATTAAATGCATTGTTTCCATTAAAGAGTTGTTTGTAGCTTTCGCAAAATGTGCCCACAACGATTGGAAGTTTCTATCTAAACAAAGAAAACGTGAAAACATCAATAGACAAGTGCAGAATGCAATAAACACGCGTGCAGAGAGCAATTCACAACTGCAGATTGCAATAAACACTCGTGCAGAGAGCAATTCACAACTGCAGATTGCAATAAACACTCGTGCAGAGAGCAATTCACAACTGCAGAATGCTCTTAGCACTCGTGCAGAGAGCAGTTCACAACTGCAAAATGCATATTTCACGCTTGTTTTATCCAATTCACAGTTGTGAATTGTATATATCACAAATAAATTTCCCAATAGGAAGTTGTCAATTGCTTGTATGACATCTGTTTATTCTAATTGGCTTTGCCAACAGGCTATTTCAGATTTAGCCAATCTACACGGCGGTAGGCTCTGCCTCCGATGGAAATATCAAATAAGGCTTTGCCTTTTACTAAGATTTTCTGCACCGCATTACAAGTGAATAGGTAGAACCTATAAGGATATTAACGACTTAGGCACAGCCTGACAGGTCTGTGGCAATTTATGCTATACCTTATTATACTTATTAAACTAAAATTCGAACCTCAATTGAAAAAATATTAAAGGAAATATTTACCATTTAGAATAAGGAATAAAGGAATCTAATTCAATGTCGTCATCTTTTCCAGACAAGGCAACAAACTTTCTGAAATTAGCTAATTTGGGTTGATATAAATGAGCATCTCTTAACAGATCGCCAAATGCGGTGTTGGTATTTGTTCTTCCTAATTGGAATAAATGCATCAAACTTTCATGCATGCATACTGTAGGGCTGGGCTCATCCAAAATTGCAGGTGCTGAAATAACAATCAAACGACATAAATGGAACATAAATTCGCCATGTTTCAGTTCAAGCGCAGTAGAAAATCCATATACCAACAATTCGAAAAAATGATCCAATTCCTTGTCCTTAAATTCATCCTCTGTGAGGGTACGAAACCGCAGTGAAGAGAAAAGTGGAGGGATATCTTCATGCCTATCGCGACAACAAAGCAGAAATGCCTTCAAACAATTAATTCCAATAGCATGATATTCTTTGAATTTCATATCCTTTGTCAATATCAGGGCTTGATCAAGCAGTTCAAAAGCTTTGTCAGTAAAAGTTGATTTCAAGCTCTGAGGCATTGTCCTATCTGTTTCAACTTTTGCCAGAATTATAGCCCATTGCATGTTAAACCACCAACGTCTATTTTCTTCCAAATTTTTCCAACCGATTTCAAGCCATGCATTTGCTTCTTCAATTCTATTTAAAAAGGCATACATCTTAGCACGGTAATAACACAAGTTGGGATAATATTTTTTATCTTGTTTAAGATAATCTGCAACAGGTTCTTTCAGGCATTCTTTCATACTGAATTTATCCTGATTGATCAGATATTCGGCATAGAGTGTAATAACATCGATTATAGGGCTTAAAGGATGTATCAAGGTTTTATGTATAAACGGACCTTCTTCAAAAATATTAAATTGCGTAGTTTCAGTTCCAATGTTTTTTATAGAAAACGAAATTTCATCCATATTGATGATACTTGGGTCAATTACTGAGGATGGAAGCAAATCTTTTACTAAAACGTACTTGTGTTCATGACGACCAATTTCAATTATTTTTCCGCAATCGTCTGCATTATCTTTTGAATGACATTTTAAAATTATGGTTCCTTCGCCATAATTTATTGCTTCCAAACGAGTTTCAGGAAGCCATTTACGATTATTTAAAGGCATAAGTTTTTTTCTGCAAAGATAAGAATAAATTCAATCATAGGATTTTATTCATAAGACATGATACCAGTATTGTTTTTTTATTTAAATTTGCATCCCAAAACTCTTCCTTATTCAAGAAGGATGATTGATATTTAATGAATATGAAAAATAATGAAATCGCTATCACCAATACATGGATAGAAATCCTTGAGGAAAGTTTTCCTGAAGAAGCATTATATTCTTATAAACAAGTTAAGTCCCTGAGATGGGATTTCGATTTCGATTTTGAAATCA
>CAIOJS010000442.1 GCA_903858655.1 uncultured bacterium
ACCCGTTTTACATTCGTTGATTTTACTACTTATTGCAAGTGATCGATTTTGTTTCATTATCTTTGAGATTTATTTTTCTGCAAAGATAATAATAATATTTAAGTTAGCACCATTACTCCACACACCGCTCCGCACACTTCTCTCCATCTATAGCCGCCGAAACTATCCCCCCTGCATAGCCCGCGCCCTCTCCACACGGATACAAACCCTTCACCCCCACATGCTCCAACGTCACCCCGTCCCGCGGAATCCGCACCGCCGACGACGTCCGCGATTCCGGCGCATGAACCACTGCCTCATTCGTCAAAAAACCCCGCATCGCCTTCCCAAACTCCACAAAACCCAACCGCAAACGCTCCTCAATAAACTTAGGAAAAACCGCCTTCATATCCACCGAAACCACTCCGGGCTTATACGACGTCACAGGCAAATCCCGCGAAACCCTTCCATCCACAAAATCCTGCAAGCGCTGCGCCGGAACCCTCTGCGACTTCCCCGCTTCCGCCCATGCCCGCTGTTCTATCTCCTTCTGAAACTCCAAAGCCGCCAACGCACCATATTTACCATACCCCGCAAAATCCTCAGCCCGCAACTCCACCACGATACCCGAATTCCCCGTAGCCATATCCCGCCGCGACGGCGACCAACCATTAGTCACCACCTCCCCATCCTGAGTAGCACAAGGCGCAATCACCCCTCCAGGACACATACAAAACGAATACACCCCCCTGCCATTCACTTGCCTCACGATATTGTACGCTGCGGGCGGTAAAAACTCAGGTCGCACCTTACATTTATATTGTATCTCATCAATCAAACTTTGCGGATGTTCCACCCGAACCCCCATCGCAAACAGCTTCATCTCAATCGCAATCCCCTTCCTTTCCAACAACTCATACACATCTCGCGCCGAATGTCCCATAGCCAAAATCAACCGCTGCGTTTCATATTTCTCACCCGCCTTGGTCACCACCCCCGCCACTGCGTTACCTTTAATTATAATATCCACCACCCGACTCTCGAAATGTATCTCTCCGCCATGTGCCAAAATACATTCCCGTATATTTTTAATGATATCGGGCAATTTATTGGTCCCAATATGTGGATGCACCTCCACGGCTATATTTTTATCTGCTCCAAACCCCACCAAAAGGTCAATAATCCTATCCACATCGCCCCGCTTCTTCGAGCGTGTGTATAACTTCCCATCCGAATAGGTGCCCGCTCCCCCTTCTCCAAAACAATAATTGGAATCTTCGTTCACCTGATGCTGCATATTGATAGCCTTCAGGTCTGCCACCCGCGAACGCACATCCTTTCCCCGCTCCAATATGATAGGTTTAATTCCTTTCTCAATGCAACGCAATCCTGCAAACAAACCTGCAGGTCCCGCCCCTATAATTATTATGTGTTGCGCATGTGCTACGTTTTTATATTCAGGCAAACGAATGATTCGCTCCTCAAAATCTTCATTGACATACAAATTAATCAATAAATTTATTTTGATACTCCGTTGTCGCGCATCAATAGACGACCTAAGAATCTCCACATGACGAATTTCGCCCTTGCGAATGCCCGTCTTGCCGGAAACAATTTTCAACAATTCCTCTTTGTTTTCAACCACTTCGGGTGCTACCTGTATTTGAATTTGCTGCTGCATAATTTTTTCGGTAAAGATACAAATATGCTGCATACTTCCATGATTTTATTCAAAAAAAGTAAAAAAAATAATATTCCTCGATAAATATATGTTGTTAATTGGATTAAAATGATTAATTTTGCAACCATTTTTGAATAATCAGTATAATGCTAAATATAACATTGCCGGACAATACGGTAAGACAATACGTTGAGGGAATCACAGGACACGAGATCGCGCTAAGCATTAGCGAAGGTCTTGCGCGTAATGTATTGGCGATTCAGGTGAATGGTGAAGTATGGGATGCCACACGCCCATTGCACGCTGATGCCAACATAAAACTCCTCACGTGGAACGATACCGAAGGCAAAGCTGCTTTTTGGCATACCTCAGCACACATCATGGCAGAAGCTATTGAGTTACTTTATCCAGGAACCAAATTTGGCATAGGTCCTAACATCGAAAATGGTTTCTATTATGATGTTGACATGGGCGAACGCGTGCTGACCGAAGCCGATTTCAAAGCCCTCGAAGATAAAATGCTTGAACTTTCGAGAGAAAATCAAGTTTTGCTCCGTAAAGAAATTTCCAAACAAGGCGCCATTGACCATTTCACTGCCAAAGGCGACGAATATAAACTCGAACTCATCAACGAACTGACTGACGGCGAAATCACGCTCTATGAAAGCGGCAAGTTTACAGATTTGTGTCGTGGTCCACATATCCCGAACACGGGCTTTATCAAAGCGATTAAAGTCATGAGTGTTGCAGGGGCTTATTGGCGTGGCGATATCAATCGCAAACAACTTACCCGAGTTTACGGTATCACATTCCCCAAACAAAAAGATCTGACAGAATACTTAATTTTGTTGGAAGAAGCAAAAAAACGCGACCATCGCAAGTTAGGCAGGGAATTAGAACTGTTTACTTTTTCGCAAAATGTTGGTTTAGGTTTGCCTTTATGGTTGCCAAAAGGAACCGCTATCCGCGAACGCTTGGAAGCATTTCTAAAGAAAGTACAACGCAATGCAGGCTACGTTCAGGTGATGACTCCTCACATTGGCGATGTGAATTTATACAAAACTTCAGGACATTTTCAGAAATACGGACAAGATTCTTTTCAACCTATTTCTACTCCTATAGAAGGAGAGCAATTTATGTTGAAACCTATGAATTGTCCTCATCATTGTGAGATATACAAATTCAAACCACGTTCCTATAAAGATTTACCATTGCGCATGGCGGAGTTTGGCACCGTATATCGCTACGAACAAAGCGGTGAATTGCATGGGTTGACACGTGTGAGAGGATTCACACAAGACGATGCTCACATCTTTTGTTTACCCGATCAGGTGAAATCAGAATTTGTGGATGTTATCAAAATCGTGATGATAATTTTTAAGGCACTTGACTTTAATGATTTCACAGCTCAGATTTCTTTACGTGATCCTAATAATAAAGAAAAATATATCGGCACCGACGGAAATTGGGACAAAGCCGAACAAGCCATCATAGAAGTTTGTAAAGAGAATAATATCAACGCTGTGATAGAATATGGCGAAGCAGCTTTTTATGGTCCGAAGTTGGATTTTATGGTTCGTGATGCTATTGGCAGAAAATGGCAATTGGGCACCATACAAGTTGATTACAATCTACCTGAACGTTTCGAATTAGAATACATTGGCAACGACAATCAAAAACATCGCCCCGTGATGATTCATCGTGCACCCTTCGGTTCGATGGAACGTTTTGTAGCGGTTTTGATTGAACATTGTGCCGGAAAGTTCCCTTTATGGTTGGCTCCGGAGCAAGTTTCTATCCTACCGATTAGTGAGAAATATGAAATTTATGCGAAAAATGTCTCATTATTGCTAAATAATTACGATATTCGCAGCAAAATTGATAATCGAAACGAGAAGACAGGCAAAAAAATTCGTGACGCTGAGATGGAACGCATCCCTTACATGCTGATCGTAGGCGAGAAAGAAGAAGCTGAAGGCACTATTTCTGTCAGAAAACAAGGCGACGGCGACTTAGGTTCTTTTAGCATCGAAGCATTTGCTGCCTTAATTAATGATGAGATTACAAAATTGATGGAATAAAAAATTAAATAAATTATAAACTAAAGTAGGAGGATAAATTATAGCTACAAATACTAATTTCCAGCGTGGAAAAGGATTCGTTAAGAGAGAAGCTCTACACAAAATAAACAGCCTGATACAATCACCGGTTGTTCGTGTTGTGGGTGATGATATTACTATGGGTATTTACCCAATAAAAGAGGCTATTGCCATTGCGGAAGAGCAGGGTTTAGACCTTGTTGAGATTTCTCCAACAGCAAATCCACCTGTTTGCAAAGTAGTTGATTACAAAAAATTTCTTTACGAACAGAAACGCAAGCAAAAAGAAATGAAAGCCAAAGCTGCCAAAGTGGTGGTAAAGGAAATCAGGTTGGGACCCAACACCGATGATCATGATTTTAATTTCAAATTGAAACATGCCATGAAATTTTTGCAAGACGGATGTAAGGTAAAAGTAGATGTTTTTTTTAGAGGTCGTTCCATAGTGTATAAAGAACAAGGCGAAATCATACTACTCAAATTCGCGCAAGAATTGGTAGATTATGGCAAACCCGAACAATTACCACGCTTGGAAGGCAAACGAATGATCATGATATTAACGCCAAAAAAATAATCAATAACCAAATAAATAATTTGTAACATGCCAAAAATGAAATCAATTTCCGGAGCTAAGAAAAGATTAGACTTTACAGGAACCGGAAAATTAAAAAGAAAGCACGCCTACAAAAGTCACATTCTTACCAAAAAATCCATTAAAAGGAAAAGAAATTTGACCTACTCTGCCACAGTGGACAAGTCAGATGAGAAGAGAGTGAAAAAAATGTTAGCTTGCTAAGTAAATTAATTATTAACCTTGCCTTTAGCATAAGAGCTTCCATATAAAAAGGGGAACGCTAAAGCAAAAAAAACAAACAAATTATGCCACGTTCAGTAAATTCAGTAGCATCACGTCACAAAAAGAAAAAACTACTACGCCTCGTAAAAGGGCAGTTCGGTAGAAGAAAAAATGTATGGACCGTAGCCAAAAATGCCTACGAAAGAGGTATGCAATATGCTTATCGCGATAGACGTAACAAAAAACGCGATTTCAGAGGTCTATGGATCACTCGTATCAATGCAGGCACACGCCTTTATGGTCTGAGTTATTCAGCATTTATGGGTAAAATTCATAAAAAAGGGATTGAGCTTAACCGCAAAACCCTTGCCGATTTGGCAATGAACGAACCTATAGCATTCAAAGCAATTGTTGATGCTGTAAAATAGGTCTTTTCAACAAGAAACAAAAAATGGGAGCGCTTCGTTCCCTTTTTTTTTGCAGTAAACCAAGGACACTAAAAATTTAAACACGAAGACACTAAGGCTCTAAGAACACAAAGAATTTAAACACTAAGACCCTAAGACTCTAAGAACACTAAGGGTGCAGTAGTTTTCTTTGTGCCTTCGTGCCTTTGTGTCTTTGTGCCTTTGTGCCTTTGTGCCTTTGTGTCTTCGTGCCTTCGTGTCTTCGTGTCTTCGTGTCTTCGTGCCTTCGTGTCTTGGTGTCTTTGTGTTTAGGCTTAAATCAAAAATAAAAAATCTAAAATCATAAATCAAAACCGCGCTTTGTTTTATTTTTTTCGTAACTTTGCAAAGCAAATTTAGATGAATTATGGTAGAAACTGAAATAGCGAAAACAGCGGAGAAAAAATCCGAGAAGTTTATTGACCTCGAGAAGATTATTGGCAACAAAAATCCTCGATTGCTGAAACTGTTGCCGAGCTTTATTGTGAATTATTTGAAGCGTATTTTGCATCAAGATGAAATCAATGACTTTATTTTTCGTCATAATCATCTGTATGGACTGGAATTTGTGGCGTGCATCGTGGCAGAATTTTCGAAGCAGGTGCATGTGTATGGCTCGCATAATATCCCAACCGACTCGCGGATATTGATTTCGTCCAATCATCCTTTGGGGGGCTTGGATGGCGTGGCGCTGATGCAAGCTGCCGGAAAAGTTCGCTCGGATATATTGTTCCCCGTGAACGACATCTTGATGAATTTGACCAATATCAAAAATTTGTTTATCCCCATCAACAAACATGGCAGCAATTCGCAAAACGTGAGAATCATCAACGAGACCTTTGCTTCGGATGTGGCTATGCTGTTTTTCCCTGCCGGATTGGTTTCGCGGAAGCAAAAAGGAGGCATCATCAAAGATTTGGAATGGAAAAAGACGTTTATATCCTATTCAAAGAAATATAAACGCGATATTATACCAACATATATTGGTGGTCAGAATTCCAATTTCTTTTATAACTTTGCACGCTGGAGAAAAAAACTTGGTATCAAACAAAATATAGAGATGCTTTATCTCGTTAATGAGTTCTACAAACAAAAAGACAAAACGATTGATATCATTTTTGGAAAACCTATCCCCTACACCACCTTCGATAAACGTTTCACGGATGTGGAATGGGCGTTGAAAATTAAAGAATATGTGTATCAATTAAAGGATAATCACGAATTAGCATTTGAATTTTAATATGGAAAATATAATACCTCCAATAGATAGAGCAATTTTAGAACGCGAACTCAGCGACGAGCTTTTCGTTCGGAAAACCAATTTTGGAGATAACAAAATATATGTGCTCAATGCTCACAATGCCCCCAATGTGATGCAAGAGATTGGCAGATTGCGCGAACTAACCTTCCGCAGGGCAGGCGGCGGAACAGGCAAAGCGGTGGATATTGACGAATTTGACGATATCGAAAAACCCTATCAGCAACTCATCGTTTGGGACCCAAGTGTGAAAGAAATCATTGGCGGCTATCGCTATATCCATGGCAAAAATGCTCACTTCGACGAAAATGGTATTCCGTTTATCGCCACCACGGAGTTGTTTCGCTTTTCGGAACGCTTCCTCACGGAGTTTATTCCTTACACCATTGAGTTAGGGCGCTCTTTTGTGCAGCCCGACTATCAACCCATGGTGAACAGCCGCAAGGGACTTTTTTCTTTGGATAATCTATGGGACGGCTTGGGGGCTTTGATTTATGACAATCCCGACATCCATTATTTTTTTGGGAAAGTGACGATGTATCCCCATTTCAGTCAGCCGGCGCGCGACATCATTCTCTATTTCTTGCATAAATATTTCCCCGATAAGGACGATTTGGTGAAACCCATCATCCCCCTCGAAATTGAAACAGACTACGATGAATTGGAACGGATTTTCAATGGCGGCAACTATGGCGCCGACTACAAACTGCTGATACAAACCTTGCGCAACAACTTCAACGAAAACATCCCGCCCTTGGTGAATGCTTATATGAACCTCACTTCCACGATGCGTAACTTCGGAACCGCCATCAATCCCGGCTTCGGCAGCGTGCAGGAAACGGGCATTTTGGTCACCATCAAAGATATCTACGACTCGAAAAAAGAACGCCATTTGAACTCCTACCGTAAAGAATTATCGAATGATAATTAAAACCGCCGCGTATATTTCAAGTTGTGTTGACCCGAAAAAATGTCCCGAACCGAAACTTCCCGAATACGCTTTTATTGGTCGCTCCAATGTAGGCAAATCGTCGCTCATCAACATGTTGACGGGCATTGGCGGCTTGGCTAAGATTTCGTCCACGCCCGGAAAAACCCAATTGATTAATCATTTTTTGATAAACGAACAATGGTATTTGGTTGATTTGCCCGGCTATGGCTTTGCGAAGGTTGCCAAAACCGTGAAGAAAGGTTGGGAGGCGATGATTTTAAGTTATCTCGAAAAACGCGAAAACCTCATGAGCACTTTCCTGTTGATGGATTCGCGCATCCCCATCCAAAAAAATGATGTGTGGTTCATCAATAAGTTGGGCGAGAAAGAGATTCCGTTTGTGATAGTGATGACCAAATGCGACAAAATATCCAAAGGACAACTCAGCGCCGCCCTCCTCAACCTGAAAACCAACCTGAGCGAAACCTGGGACGAACTGCCTCAGATGTTTAAAACCTCAGCCAAAGTAGCCGACGGCAAAGCAGAGATACTGCAGTATATAGAGGAAACGAATCTGCTTTTTTAGGCTTTTAGGTTTTAGACTTTTTGCTATTAGGCTTTTAGACTTTAGCCTTTTAGACTATTAGGCATAGTGTAGCTTGTGTTTTTAAGCTTATGTGACTTGTGGTCTTAAAAAAAACCACTTAGACACTTAGAGCACTTAGAGACACGAAGGAATTAGACGGGCTGCGCGACTATTTAAACTGGCTGCGCGACCATTTAAACTGCCTGCGCGACCATTTAAACTGGCTGCGCGACCATTTAAACTGGCTGCGCGACGAGTTAAACTGCTTGCGCGACCATTTAAACTGCCTGCGCGACTATTTAAACTGGCTGCGCGACCATTTAAACTGCCTGCGCGACGAGTTAAACTGCCTGCGCGAGGAGTTAAACTGCCTACGCGACGAGTTTTTTTACCACAAATTTCACAAATAAGAACACGGGGAACACTATGAATTAATACTGAAAAACAAGAATTTAGTATGGTATTTAATTCATTAACTGATGTTATGTAAAAGTCCGAAGGACTGAAATTATTATAGAAAATTATTCAGACAATCCATTATTTAATCCCGAAGGGATGATATTATTATGTCACCCATTCTGGGTTTTTGTGTTCTCGGCATTCTGTTTTCTATAATAGTGTCATCCCTTCGGGATTTTAGTGTCTTTGCATTCTTTGTTCTATAATAGTGTCATCCCTTCGGGATTTTATCTTGATACGTTACATCAGTTATTCAGATAAACAATGTGTTAT
>CAIOJS010000443.1 GCA_903858655.1 uncultured bacterium
AATGGTTCAACAGGTGCTACTGCAAACAACAGAGTTTTAATTGCTCAAATCACTACAGACGGTGCTTTTCACTACGAATTAAACATTCAAATTGGAACTCCAACAGGTGGCGTTCAAGTGTATGTTGCAAGCAACCCTCAATCTCCTAACATAAACGGTCAGTACGAAATCACGATTCCTTCTTTAACAGGAACTCTTAACGTAGCTCCAACGGTTAGTATTACTGCTCCTACCAATAACACCCATTCAATCACCGGTGATGTTGTGGCTATCAATGCAACGGCTGCCGATGCTGATGGCACTGTTACTCAAGTTGAATTCTTTGTGGATAGCGTTTCGAAAGGAATTGACAATACAGCTCCTTATACCATTAATTATACAGGCGTAACCGGCACACATACCTTGACAGCCGTTGCTACCGATAATGATGGTTTGACCAAAACTTCAGATCCTATCACACTTATCGTTGCTCCAAACCAACCACCAACGGTTAGTATCACAGCTCCTTCCAATGGTGCTCACTTTATCACAGGCGATGTAGTTGCTATTGCTGCTACTGCTGCTGATGTTGACGGTACAGTTACTTCCGTTGAATTTTTTGTGGACGGTGCTTCTATAGGCGTTGACAATTCAGCTCCTTATACAGCCAATTACACAAGTGTTTTAGGACCTCATACGTTAACAGCTAAAGCTACTGATGACCGTGGTGCTCAAACCACTTCATCCTCAATATCCATCAGTGTGTTGAACAATGTTCCTCCAACCGTAAGCTTAACAGCTCCAACAAGTGGTTCTTCCGTTACAGCTCCAACCGCAGTGACTATCAATGCTACTGCTGCTGATGCTGATGGTTCTGTTACCAAAGTAGAATTCTACGTTAATGGTACCAAAGTAGGTGAAGACCTTACGAGTCCATATTCTTATACATGGACAAGCGTTGTTGGCACAGCCAATATCACCGCAAAAGCTACAGACAATGGTGGTGCATTCACCACATCTACAACAGTTACTATCTCTGTTTTAGATCCATTTGCTTTACCTTATAAAGTGGGTTCTGTTAGCAGTTCGTGTGCCGCATCAACATTCACCCTGCCTTTCATCGCTGTGGATTCAGTTCACAACGTAATTGGTTATGATATGGTTTTAAACTATAACATCAATAAAATAACTCCAACCGGTATCGTTACAAAAGTTGGTGATTTAGTAAATGCTAATTACTTTGATATTACCAAATATATCAATCCTGTAGCAGGAACTATCAATATCACATTATCCTTAAATGGTAGTGCTCCCGTTGGAACTTATTTTCATGGCGTGGGTAACTTGTTTACGATAAGCTTCAACAAAGCAGGTGGTTTCAACAATGTTGATACCGCTACCGTTAGCGTTACAGGATTGCAAGAAAGTTATATTACAGGTGTTTCTACCAAATTAGCGGAAGCAGGAAAATACATTTCTTACAAAGATAATATCTTCAATGGAACATTACAATTTTGGAATGCTTACGATCCTATCCAATATAATGTTGCTAATCCAAATCAATATTTGATTACCAATATTTATGGTACAAATGGTTCATGCGTTGCTTCTCCAACAGCAGTTCAACCTAACACTTCAGGTGTTTTCAATTATGACATCAACAATGGTCAATTTATCTCCATTAAAAGAGACATTTTACCTACTGTTGATATGATGTCAGTTTTGAATGCAGGAACAGATGTGTTTCTTGCTAAAAAAGTAGTTACTTCGAATCCAACCTTCATTCCTAACGTATATCAAATGATTGCTATGGATGTTAACATGGATGGCGTTATTAGCGCCGGCGATGTTTCTCAATTAAGCCAAAGAATTGTATTGGCAATTCCTGAATTCAAACAAGCTTGGAATTATAGTGTTGGTGGCGTTTCGGATGGTCGTCCTTCCAAAGATTGGGAATTTGTGGATTTAACAACAGTGACCAACAATGCTGCTTACCAAATTTCGACTACCTATCCTGCCAATGATGGCGTTGGATTCTCCAAATCACATGTGCCTTCAGTTGCTTTCTGTTTGGAGCCTCCCGTGTTAGATTACAATACTTGCCCACAAATTACCAACGAAACCTACGAAGGTATCTTATTGGGAGATGTTGACGGAAGTTATAAAAACATTGCTGCAGATGGTTTATTGAAAGAAGGCTTACAATTGACAACCGACACCGTTATGTTTGATTTGGCTCACGCTATTTATTCCGGTGGTGATGTTAGTGTGCCTGTTTCTATGATTACCAACACTGTTGTTAATGGTTTAGATTTCGCAACAAAATATAACGAAAATATGTTGACCTACGATTCTACCTTTGACCAAACCGGTTACTTAGACGCGTATTCTTATTTCAACACAAACGACAGAACTATCCGTTTCTCGGCTACAAATATCTCAGGTGGAAACATCCAAGCTGGTGTAACTTTAGTGTTAGTTCGTTTCCATAATTTAGATGGAACTATGGTTCCTGCTTACTTAGATTCAGTTAGAGCTTACATCAATGGTAGCCCTGCTGTCATCAAATTGACTACACCTACAGTAGGTATAGCAACCAACAAAGCTGAACGCAACGTTACGGTTTATCCAAATCCAACTACCAATATCTTAAATGTGATTGTTTCTGAAGATTCAAAATTGGAAATGCTTGATTTGAATGGCAAAGTGGTTGTTGCTGAAACCAATGTGAATGCAAAACAACATCAAGTGATTGATGTTACTTCTCTCGCCAATGGCGTATATATGCTAAAAGTGTATAACGACAAGTATGTGAAAATGCAAAAAGTTGTTATTAATAGATAACATGGTTAGTGAAAAATGAAAAAAGCCCCGACATTTGTTGGGGCTTTTTTTATTTCGTTTTAGTTCTTATTTTATTTGTACAAACTCAAGGATTCGAGTTTATGACATTTGGCAGGACGGCTGTTACGCTTCAAATTTATAGCCAACGCCTTTCACGGTTTTGATATTGTCGATTTTTAGTTTTTCGCGCACCTTGCGTACATGCACATCCATGGTTCTTTCGCTCGAAAGGGTCTGTCCCCAAATGGTTGAAAATATTTCGTGTCGGGTGAACACTTTGTTTACTTTGGAAACCAACAACCACAGCAATTCAAATTCTTTTCTCGGTAGTATGATTTCCTCATCATTATGAACCACCATATATTTTTCTTTATAGATAACGATGTCGCCCACAATTTTTTTATCAAACGTATCTTCAAAATAACTGAAACGTCGCAACAAAGCTTTCACCCTGCGGATGAGCAAACGAGGGTTGATAGGTTTCACGATATAATCATCAGCACCGGCATCAAATCCTGCAATTTGCGAAAAGTCTTCGCCGCGAGCCGTCAGAAACACGATGATAGATTTGTTTAATGATGAAATTGTTTTCATTTCTTTGCAGGTCTCTATGCCATCCAAACCGGGCATCATCACATCTAAAATGATGAGATGAGGTTTGCTTTCTTCAGCAATCCGCAAGGCTTCTTCACCATTTCCGACTCTTAAAACGGTATATTTTTCCTTTATCAGAATAGCTTCGAGCATATCGAGCACATCAGGTTCATCGTCAACCAATAGGATTTTATAATTTTTGTTTTTCATTTTAAATAATATGAACGACAAAAATATATATAATATCTTGACTATAATCAACTATAAAAGAACTTAATGAAAGATTAATGTACACTTAATGTAAAGGTAACATTGGCAACCTAAAATTGATATTTCCGGCAGGATTTATAAGACGAAAAACTCAACTGAAAAGGCGAAATTTTTTTTTCCAAACTTAATGTAAACTTAAACTTTTAGTAATATTCAATAGCTCAGTAATATTTAATTTTGACTTTTCAAATGGAGAAAAAATTTGAACGCTAAGTTATATAGAATTGAATAAAAAAGAAAAACCGGAATTAGTAAATAGAGAAGTTAGTTGGCTGTATTTCAATGGCAGAGTGTTGCAGGAAGCAGCGGATACAAGAAATCCATTAATAGAACGACTCCGATTTCTTGGCATTTTTTCGAACAATAGAGACGAGTTTTTTCGTGTGCGTGTGGCTACCTTGACGCGTTTGTTGAAAATACAGCAAACACAGGAAGCAGGTTTGGCAGATCCCCGAAAAGTGTTAGACCAAATTGACGAAATTGTTAGTATCGAGGAAAAAGAATTTATGAAGACATATCATCAAATTCTTGAAGAGATGGCTTCTAAGAATTTGTTTATCATAAATGAAACGGAACTTTCTGCCGAGCAAGGCGTTTATCTGAAAAAATATTTTTTGGAAACCATTCGCCCCTGTCTTTTTCCGATAATGATAAGCAATTTGAAAGATATTTCGACCCTGCGCGACAGGTCAATATATTTGGCGGTGAGTTTGCGCAGGAAAAGCAGGTTGATGAAGGAGGAATATGCGCTGATTGAGTTGCCCACCAAAACTATTTCGAGGTTTTGTATTTTACCCACCGAGGGCGATAAAAAATATGTGATTCTATTGGATGATATCGTGCGTTATTGTTTGTCGGATATATTTTCGGTTTTTGGGTGGGATGCTTTTAGCGCCTATACGGTGAAAATTACCTTGGATGCTGAGATTGATATTGATACCGATGTGTCGAAAAGTTTTTTGGAAACCATGACCGAAAGCCTGAAACAACGAAAAAAAGGAAATCCGGTACGGTTTGTGTATGACAAAGACATGCCAATCGCGCTGTTAAAAACCTTAACCAAACTGTTGAAGATTCGTAAAGAAGACCCCATCAGAGGTGGAGGCAGGTATCATAACTTTAAAGATTTTATGCACTTCCCCAATTTGGATCATCCCGAATTGGAGTATCCTCCTTTGCCTCCTTTGCGCCATAAAGATTTGCCACCCCACAGAAGCATACTTGCTGCGATTCGAAAAAAGGATATCATGCTGCATTATCCTTATCAATCTTTTCAAATCATCATTGATATGTTACGAGAAGCTTCTATTGACCCCAAGGTGCGCTCCATAAAAATGACTATTTATCGCGCAGCAAAAAATTCTGAGGTGATTAATGCCTTGCTGAATGCTGCCAGAAATGGAAAGAAAGTTACTGTTTTCATGGAGTTGCAAGCGCGATTTGATGAAGAGGCAAATATTTTTTGGACGGAACTTTTGCAGGAAGAAGGCGTGCGTGTCATACAAGGAATTCCCGGATTTAAGGTGCATAGCAAATTGATTTTGATTCGAAGCAAAGAGAATGAAAAGAATATTTTTTATGCCAACATAGGTACGGGGAATTTTAATGAAGATACGGCGCGTGTTTATGCCGATGATAGTTTGTTGACTTCCGACTCTAAGATTACTGCCGACGTGGCGAACGCCTTTAATCAAATGGAAGCCAATTATCGCCCCATTAAATATAAATCTTTAGTGTTGGCGCCGTTCATGATGCGTAATACTTTCATGAAAATGATTTCGCATGAAATTCGAAATGCAAAAGCCAATAAGCCGGCATGGATTCTGATAAAATTAAACAATTTGGTTGACGAAACCATCATCCAAAAACTGTATAAAGCGAGCCAAGCAGGCGTGAAAATCAATCTTATTGTCAGAGGTATTTGTGTGCTGAAACCCGGTGTGAAAGGTTTGAGCGATAATATAGAAGCCATTAGCATCGTGGATCGTTTTTTGGAACACTCGCGAGTGATGGTGTTTTGCAATGCAGGCAATCCTCACTATTTTATAACATCGGCTGATTGGATGATACGCAATTTCGACAACCGTATTGAGGTGGCTTGCCCCATTTATGACACAGATTTGCAAAAAGAACTCATGACGATGCTCCAAATTCAAATGGCTGATAATGTTAAAGCGAGAGATTTGGGCAGTAAAAAAATCAATGTGTATGCCAAATCATCAAAACGAATTATACACTCCCAATTAGAAATTTATAATTATTTTAAAACATCTCTCGAATCAACAGAAACAGAATCGTAATTCATTTCAACCTGTTTCGGTTAAAATTTATACGTAAAAACAATGAAAACAATTTATATTATACGACACGGAAAATCGGCACACGACAATATTTACGTTTCTGACCACAACCGTGCTTTGTTGCCCAAAGGCGAAGAGCGCACAAGATTAATCGCTGAATATATTAAGAAGAATAATTTCCCGTGTCAACTCATTATTAGCAGTAGTGCCGTCAGAGCACTCCACACGGCTCGCATTATTACAACTGCGTTTCCTCCTTTAGACTACGAAATTGTGGTGGAGCCACGCTTGTATAACGCCTCGGCTTCAGAATATTTGGATATTTTGCTCGAATTGGACGATGCCATTTCGCAGGTGGCTATCGTGGGTCACAATCCGCATATTACTGATTTTGCAAACAATTTCCTGAGCGAAAAACTTGAAAAAATGCTTACTTCGGCGGTGGTTTGTATCGAAATCAACGCCGACAAATGGTCAGAAATACCTATTTCACCTTACGATAAAAAATTTATAATCACCTTTAAAATGTTATAGTATGTTATTTGCCTCTATTGATATCGGAACGAACGCCGTTCGTTTGTTATTTTCAAATGTTTATCTTCGCGATGAACAAATTTATGCTGAAAAAGCTTCCATCATACGCATCCCGATACGTTTGGGCGAAGATGTTTTTTCTATAAACTATATTTCTGAAGAGAAAATAGACCTTTTATTAAAAACCATGCGTGCCTTTAAACTGTTGATGGATGTTTACCGACCTCTTTCCTACATAGCCTGCGCCACTGCTGCCATGCGTGAAGCTTCCAATAGCGATGAGGTGGTCAGAAGAATTAAAGAAGAAGTGGGTATTGACATCAAGGTGATTAGCGGCAAGGAAGAAGCCGACATCGTTACGGCAAGCAATCATGTGTTTTTGTACGAACCATTTAAATATAAAATGTATGTGGACGTTGGCGGTGGAAGCACCGAAATTTCTCTTTTAGATAACAGAGAACTCGTGGAATCAAAATCGTTTAAAATCGGAACCATTCGCTATTTAAACAATAAAATAGAAGAAAAAGAATGGACAAAGATGCAAGATTGGTTAGAGCAGTTTCAGGATGACTTTGGCAGGATTTATTTGATAGGTTCGGGCGGAAACATCAACAAAATAACGAAACTGTATGGCAATAAAGAAACCTTTACCATTAATTTGGACGATTTGATGAGAGCCTATGAGCATTTATGTAAATATACATTAGAAGAACGCATCGAAATGTTGGGTTTGCGTCCCGATAGAGCCGATGTTATTGTGCCGGCTGCCATCATTTTTATTAAAATAATGAATTGGATAAAAACAGGTTTTGTATATGTGCCTAAAATCGGATTGGCAGATGGATTGATTTATAAAAGTTACGACGAATATCTTAAAAATAGTCCGGTTGAAAAATTCTTTTAATGGCACCACATGGATTCACAGCTATTCTATCGCAGTGTGTAAACGAGATATATCCGGTATTAATTCAGGAGCTCATGTCATCGTGCGTGCTCGATTTATCATCAGCAATGATGCGCCTTGGATTGAATGATATCGAACACCGTGACTGTATCCTAATGGCGGATTTCGTTCCTATAACATCAGATGAACGAAAACGAATATAGGGAAAGGCGAAAAACACATCGAAGGTAGCTAAAAGCATGCCGGCTACGCCTAGGACCACAATGGCGACGCCCAGGACCACAATGGCGACGCCTAGGACCACAATGGCTACGCCTAGGACCACAATGGCGACGCCTAGGATAACAATAGCGACGCCTAGGACTACAATGGCGACGCCTAGGACCACAATGACGACGCCTAGGACCACAATGGCGACGCCTAGGACCACAATTG
>CAIOJS010000444.1 GCA_903858655.1 uncultured bacterium
AAAATAAGCAAAAAGAGGCGCATTCGTAATTTCAACAAAAGTGTAAGTACTGTGGTCCTCTTTCACTTTAAACGCCATTTCCGATTGAGACTTCAAGGTAGAAAACGCCATAGCAACCACAAAAAATACTTCTTTCTTTTCAGAGACTCCAGAAGAGAACTCTTTTTTAAAAAAGTTTTGCTTGCGGATATTATTCGTAAGCCTTTCCTCTTGCTTTTCTATACTGGAATCTAGTTTCCCACTTTCATAGATTTCAATTTTTCGAATTTGCTTTAAGAAAATCAAAAAATATTCATTCAGATTGCCCAAACCTTGCTTCACAGCATCATAACATTCTTTTTGTTCTTTCTTTTTAAACGGAAGAACAATCAAGGTGTTGAATCCTTTGTCAGGAACGAGCGGTGTGGTCTCTTCCAACACTTCATAATCTGTAATGCTAAAGTGGTAAGGCTCGCAATGTATTTCGGGCGAATCGGTAACGGAAAAAACAGACTTAAATCCGATACCAAATTTCCCAATTTGATTCACATCTTGATAATTATGTTTGGTAGTGTTGGCAAAGGTGGTGATTGACATCAAATCATTCTCATCAAAATCCTTTCCATTATGATGTATTTCTATGCGGTCTTTCAGTAATTTGAATCGGATAGTTTTAACAGATTGATCATCCGTTTTTCGTGCATAAGCATCCTCCGTGTTTTGTAGAATCTCTTCTATAAAACGTGAAGGCTGAGCATACATCGTTGCTAAGAACTCTGCATGCCGATTTCCCTTTGCCTTATTAGCAGCCACTGCTTCACGGCTTTTGCCGATATGTTGTTCTAATGTTAGTTTCAAAAAAATATTTTTTTACAAAAGTAATAAAAAAAACATATTGAAAAATATTTTTTTGCCAAATATGTAAGATTTTTTTGCAGACTATATCGTATCAAATGTGTACTTTTGCACAATGATTGAACAAAAACCTACACATACATCTTTGGCAGAGCTAGGAGAATTCGGTCTTATTGACCATCTCACAGCGGGGATTGCTCCCATTCACGCTTCATCTGTGAAAGGCATTGGCGACGATGCTGCCGTAATTGACACGGGCGATGCCTACACTTTAATCTCAACTGACTTGCTGAACGAAGGTATTCACTTCGATTTGGCGTATGCTCCCTTAAAACATCTTGGATATAAATCAGCCGTGGTGAATTTTTCGGATATATATGCTATGAATGGCACACCCAAACAAATCACTGTGGGGATTGCCGTGTCCAATCGCTTTTCGTTGGAAGCTTTGGAGGAGTTTTATTCAGGCATACGTTTGGCTTGCGATAAATATCAGGTGGACATTGTGGGTGGGGACACCACATCGAGTCGCGCGGGCTTGTTTGTTTCCATTACAGTGGTCGGAACTGTGGAGAAACAGGACGTGGTGTATCGTTCGACGGCGGGGGAACACGATTTGATTTGTGTGAGTGGCGATTTGGGTAGTGCGTATGCAGGACTTTTGTTGTTGGAACGCGAAAAAGCGGTCTTCCTAGCTGATCCTAACATGCAACCTGATCTGGAAGGTTACGATTACCCCATAGAACGTCAACTGAAACCCGAAGCACGCCGTGATATCATCGCTCTGTTCAAAGAGCATGGCATTAAACCTACCGCTATGATAGATATTTCGGATGGGTTGGCGTCGGAGTTGCTGCATATCTGCAAGAGTTCGGGGAAGGGATGCGCCGTTTATGAGGAGAAGATTCCGATTGATATATCTACGATCACCTTGTGTGACTCGATGAACATTGATCCGACTACAGCCGCCATGAATGGCGGGGAAGATTATGAGTTGTTGTTCACGATTTCGCAAAGAGATTATGAAGCTATCAGGAAGTTTCAGGAGGTGAGCGTTATTGGGCATATAGTGGATGCCGGGAGCGGTATGAACCTCATCTCGCGGAGCGGACAAGCGATTCCTATCACTGCGCAGGGATGGGATGCGCTGCTGGAGGAGGAGAATTTAGATTTTTGATTTAATATTTTACGATTTTAGATTTTAAATTTTAGATTTGTGATTTGAGATTGGGGAGTTGAATAGGGAGATTCTATTCTATCGTTAGATAATGCTTTATCTTGTTATTTTTTATGGTTATAGGTAGTTATAAATTTGATTTATAACTATATATAAACCTATTTATTCTTTTTGTTTTGGTGGTTGGGTTGTATTTATTAAATGTAAGGTTGCATTTCTTGGTTTGTAGATTGCATTTCTTGGTTGGAAGTTTGCATTTATCGGTTGTTGGTTTGTGGATAGTTTTGGGTTGGTTTGGAGGGTATTCAGGTCTGGGTGCGGATTGGCAGGATGGTTGAAGCCTGAGACGGAGCGCCAGGGATTGCAGTGGAAAGCTCACAGTGCCGCTTATTCGCGGCGCGAGGACTAAAAGCGGACAGCCTGACCCGCAGGGGGGCGCCCAAAAGAAAGAACCAAGCTCCAAATTCCAAGATGAAGACCCAAGCTCCAAATCCCAAGGATGAAGACCCAAATTCCAAATACCAAAACCCAAATTCCAAGAAGGAAAAAGGAGAAATGAACTGCACGGTTGCACCCGAAGATAGAAATTATATCCCTCTCCCCCCTTGGAATTTGGGATTTGGAGCTTGGAATTTGGGATTTAGTATTTGGAGCTTTAGATTTTAAATGAAAAATTAAATCTCCCATCTATGTTTATTGTAATATAAATATATCTACATTTGTAACCTTTTTCCGAACTCAAAGTCTTTAATTAAAATCATAAGATATGAATAAAAATATATGTGTTCTGTTTTTTATTGTTATAGCCCATTGGGCGTTTGGGCAGCAGCCTTCGCGGGTGACGATTAAGGGTGTTGTCAAGGATAAAGAGAATGTGGAAGCGCCTTTTGCTACGGTGATGTTGCTGAATCCTAAAGATTCTACGTTGCAGAATTTTACGCAGAGCAACGACAAGGGGGCATTCACGTTTGCGAATGTGCGCAATACGGATTATCTGCTGAAGGTGTCGCTTATCAGCTATTTGCCTTTGCAGATGACGATAGCGCCGAGCGCCGCTGCGGTGAATGATTTGGGTGTGGTGGTGATCAAACCTATTGCCAAAGAACTGTTTGAGGTGGTGATACGCACCGCCAAAGCGCCGCTGACCATCAGAGGCGACACGATTGAGTATGATGCTACGACGTTTAAAGTGCCGCCGGGTTCGTCGGTGGAGGATTTGCTGCGGCGTTTGCCGGGGATAGAAGTGGATTTGGCAGGCAACCTGAAAACGCAAGGCAAGGATGTGAAGCGCGTTTATGTTGACGGCAAGACGTTTTTTGGCAACGACCCCACGGGAGCGACGAAGAATTTGGATGCGTATGCGGTGGCGAAGGTGCAGGTGTTCGACGAAAAATCGGAGCAATCGAAGTTGACGGGCGTGGATGATGGGGTGAAAGAAAAAGCGATGAATTTGGAGTTGAAAGAGGAGTTTAAGAAAGGTTCGTTCGGCAAAATTACAGCTGCAGGCGGCAGCAACGAAGAAGGCACAGGGCGATGGGCAGGCAGAGGCAATTTTAATCGGTTCGACAAAACCACGCAGTTGTCGTTTATCGCTTATGGCAACAACATCAACGAAACGGGTGTGAATTGGGAAGATTATAGCGAGTTTAAAGGACAGTCAACTTTTGATGAATATGATAACGGCGATTTTGGTTTCAGTTCGGGCAGGGGCAGGTATTATTATATGAGCGATGAAGGCACGCCGATAAGTTATTTTGATGGACGCGGGTTCACGAAAAACTATGGCGCAGGGGCTAACTTTAATTTTGATAATAAAAAAACGAAGTTCAACGTGTCGTATTTCTATAAAAACAACCATCAAAACTATGATGAGTTTGATTATAAAGAGACGTTCGTGGGCGATAGTTCCTTTAATAATCACGACACCACAGCCTATTCCGACCTGCGCCAGAATCATACTTTGGCTGCGCGCATCGAACAAAACATAGATTCGAACAATGTGATTATCGCGAAAGCAAATATGAGATATGGCACCATCAGCACCAAGAGCCTTAGCAATGATTTTTATACGGTCAACACGAATGAGATTTTGAACAACCTGCTAACCAACAACAGCAGCGACAAAACTTCGTGGAAGCTCACGAGTGCCTTAATTTATCGCCACAAATTCAAAACGAAAGGGCGTTCCTTTGCAGTGAGTGCTGCCTATAACAAAAACCCGGGCAACAACGATGATGATTTGTATTCGAACAACCGTTTCTTTGTGCCCACCTATGCCGAAGAGATTCACCGTAAGGCAGCGCAAGGCGTGGATAAGCAACAAATCAAATCGAGTTTGCTCTATACCGAACCGCTCACGAAGAAGTTCTTCATGGAACTGTTTTATAATTTCAACACCTCGGACAACAAAGTGAACCGACAAATTGCCGATGCCTTGCATGACGATATCAGGATAGACAGTTTGAGTGTTTATTATACCAACACGGTGATGATAAACCGTTTGGGAACCGATTTTCGCTATTCGTTCAACGGGCTGAATATCATGGTGGGCATTGCGGGACAATATCTACAGATGAACGGCAAATATTCTATGGATAAAAACATGCCGTGGATCACCGACCCCATCAACAAAACCTATTGGAGCATGAGTCCGAAAGTTACCTTTTCGTATGAGTTTCCCAACAATATGTATCTTGATTTTGAATATGGTTATGAACTAACCGAGCCCTCTTTCGAATATTTACAGCCCATTCCGAATGTGGACAACCCCTTGTATCAAACCAAAGGCAATATCAACCTGAAGCCCGAACGCACTCACAGCGTCAACTTTAGTTATAACTATTACAATCAGGCTTCGTTTTCCAATGTGGGGTTCAATGTGGATTACAATTATTGTCCCAACAGCATTTCCTATAATAAAAACTTAGTATGGAAAGATTCCGTTGGCATAGTCACAGAGGCATTTCCCGAAAACAATTCGAAATCCAATTCTGTCAACTCGTGGTTTTGGGCGGGATATCCTATAGTGAAAACAAAATTCACCAACAACTGGAGCTTGGGATTCTATTATGGCAATTCGGGTGCTTATGTGAACGATATTTTTAATAAAACCAACCAATATCGCTATTATATAAACACTTCGTTTAATATCACCCCCGGGCAGAAACTTGTCATTGCGCTTTCGGGCAAGGCAACACTGAATGATAACCGACTTTCCATACAGACCGATCGAAAGCAGTTTGAGCAGAAATACACCTCGGGCTTGTCCGTCAAATGGCAGTTTGCCAAGAAAACATTCTTTGAGGGCAATTTCGATTATGAGTTTTATCGCAACTCGGCTTATGATTATGTAAAAAACATTCCGATTCTGAACGCCTCTGTTCGGCAACTTATCGGTAAGAAAAACCATTTCGAGATACGCTTAGCGGCTTTCGACATATTGAATAAACGACAGTATATACAGCAATTTTCCTCTTCAAATTATTATTTTCGCAGCACTGCTGAAACATTGGCGCGCTATTTCATGCTCAGTTTTAGTTATAACATTAAAGGCTACGAAACGAAAATTAAGAAGAATCGCGATTGGGATTAATACATAAATGGGATGGAAATGAATTTTAATACTATTCTTATAAAGAAACAAATCATACTACTTGTTGTTGCGATGTTGGCATGGGCACTGCCCAACAAAACGTTTTCGCAGCAAACCGAAGGCACCGTGAGATATTTAACCACCTACGATTGGGTGAAGATGATAAACTCCTGCGATTATCTGAGCAAAGACCGTAAAGACAAAGCTTCCTATATGTGGGGCAACCGTTCGGAATGGAAGATGTTCAACAACTTGTATTTCTCTTTGCAGAAATCAAAATACGAGGACTCGGAAGAGAAAGCCGAGCCCGACGAGGAAGGCTATAATGGCAGGAAAGAAACCTTTTTCATCACCCGCAACTTCGCAGCAAAAACTTATTTTGATGCCTTGGAGATGTTTGGTAAGACTTATCTAATATCCGATTCGCTGAAAGCGCCCAGTTGGAAAATCCTCAACGATATGAAAGAAGTTGCAGGGCATGTGTGTATGAATGCCTCCTACACCGACACGCTTATGCATCAGAAAATCATCGCTTGGTTTGCTTTAGACATCCCCATTCCCGCAGGACCCGACCGCTTCTTTGGCTTGCCCGGTTTGATATTGGAAGTGAACATCAACAATGGTGCGAAAATAATGACCGCCGACAAAATAGACTTCAAAACACTCACTACCGAATTCGATATGCCCAAAAAGCTAAAAGGAAAGCAAATGAACACGCTCGCCTATCTCACCTACATCAAGAAGTTTTTGGACGAAAAACGCAAAGCGGAAGAATACCCGTGGGGTTTGCAGTATTAAACTCTATCGCATTATAACCAACTTCTCATTCGCCAATATAGCATTGTCGGAGCTGATACGTATCAAATACAAGCCTTCGGGAAACTGACTTACATCTATGGTTTTGGATGAGGTTTGCGCTGCAACAGACGTTTCATACACCTTATTGCCTGCCATATCATACATACTGAGCAGGCTATGCTGTGGAATATCTTTCCCCGCAAAGCTTATCATGCATTGATTCGCAGCAGGATTTGGGCTAATGATAGTGGTTAAACCTGCTGTAGCCGTTTCCTCTTCTATGCCCGAAAGACTTCCGCAATAAATCACGCGGTTAAAGGAGTTCACGTTGTTATACGTATAAGTGACATCTGCCACCAAAGCATTGGCAGCCGCCACACTCATGGTTTGCGATTGCAACACCAAGGTTCTATGATAATTCGTAATATCAAACGTCACATCATTACACAAGCCGTTGCCGTTAGAATCTATCACAGCCATAATGCGTCCTTCGTTGTAGCCTGTGCCCACGTGAACGCTCGTGTTTCCATTCGTTGTGAGTCCTCTGAATTCCACATTTGTATTACTGCCACCGGTGTTGCCCGCGGCACGTTTCTTCCATTTAATATTACCCGCTTTGTTCATACAAATCATGGCGATGGTAAATGCACTGCCATCGTAAATGCTGCCATCCACTACCACATCGCGACCGTTGTTGATGGCGGCGATTTCTGTCAAGGTGAATTGTGTGTAGGTTACGGTGAGTTCGTTAAAGGTAAGCAGGTTGAGTGCTTGGTCGAAAAAGGCTACAAATTCGGTTTTGTTATCGTTAGAGTTGTTGTAATATCCCACCATGCCATATCCGCCGGTAGCGTTCAATTTCACGATGCGCAACGGCAAAATCTGCATCCCCGTATAGGTATAAGCCGTATGGGAAAGCAGGGCACCCAAAGCACTGAGTTTGAAGGTGAGCAGCGAATTGATGTTGTAGCCCGCCGCAACCACATAGCCCGTGCCGTCGGGGATGATGCTCCAGCAGGTGATGACGCCCGTGCTCAAGGGATAAAAATACTGCTGCTGCCATTCGATGGCGCCACTCGAATTGCATTTAATCACATAATTATATAAGGTGCATTGTCCGCCACCAAACAAAAAACCATTGTCGCCACTAACAGCTTTCGACAGGGCAATGGAATTCATGTTGCCCGAAGCGAGATAATATACTTTTTGCCACAGCAAGGCGCCCGCCCCACTAATTTTGGTGATGAGGGTGCTGCCTGTATGTTCTGTGGAGGCACACATAAAATAGAAACTCCCATCGTTAGCTTCCACAATTTTCAACTGAACTGCGGTGATGTTAGCATCCGTAAATTTAAATTTCCACAACACATTATAGTTGGCATCCCAACGAATGATTTGCGTTTTATACACACTGTCGGCGCCAATGGTGATGAAGCCGCCCGAGCTAACGTGTTCAATTTTCTCGAACGAGCCGTTGTTGCCCACCTTAAAATAGGCAGTGGTTTGCGCGTGCAAAAAGGATACACATAGCGCGAAAATGATACAGGAGATAATTTTTTTCATGTAAAAAGATTTTAGTTTCACTAATGACGTATTATTTTTCATTTGGTTGCTTGGAGGCTGAGAAAGTTTTTAACCTCTACGAATTACGAATGGGCGAATTACGAATGTCGCAACGAAGCCAGACACTCTAGCTTGTTCGTGTAAGGGATGTTGTAGTTGAATGGTTAATTGGTTGATTAGTTAATTGATGAAATAGGCAAAGCCTAATCCGAACGGGGCAGTGTTGTTTAACAGAAAGAAAGTGAGGATTTTGTAGCAAGCATTGTAATGGGAAGCTTGTGGAATTGTCATGATAATTTGGTTTTAAATGTTAATTTGTGTTAAAGTGATGTAATGAGCTGATTTAATTATTATTAAGGGCTAAAAACGTAAAAGAGAGCAATCAGAGAGCGAAATAGAACAATCAGAGAGCGAAATAGAACAATCAGAGAGCGAAATAGAGGAATCAAGGTGCATAATAAAGGAATCAAGGTGCGTAATAGAACCTTCAAGGTGCATAATAGAATCTTCAAGGTGCGTAATAGAACCTTCAAGGTGCGAAATAGAACCTTCAAGGTGCGTAATAGAGGAATCAAGGTGCATAAAAGAACTTTCAAGGTGCGTAATAGAACCTTCAAGGTGCGTAATAGAACTTTCAAGGTGCGTAATAGAATCTTCAATGTTCATGATAGAATGGGCAAGATTAAATGGAGCATGATCGTTATTCGAAACAAAATAGTTTACGAAGAAAGGAGAAGGAAGGTTGGGTAAATGAAGAGCTGTTAATTGGTCAATTGGTTGATTAGTTAATTGGTGAAATAGGCAAAGCCTATAAAGATATATTCGACTTAGGCACAGCCTAAGCCGAACGGGGGTAAGCCAAATACCTCAAATAGTCAATTAATCTCGCAAACAACGTACTGAATTACCTCCAATCTTGTAGGCTTCGAGGCCAAATCGCGCTATATCTGGTCCATTATAATACATTACAAATTCGCAACCACTACCCGTGTTGTATTCTGAGGAACACCACCATGACCCAATGCTTCTAATGTACCCGAAGGAACCATCAATCAATCGGACGCCACCCGGAAGAGCTGTAAAGCCACTTTTATTTGTTGCCTCGGTATTTGGATATAACCAATGTGAAGTGCCTGCTTCTTTTAGGTTGCCACCAGCATATGTCCAGCTGCCCACATGATTTGTTAAAGTTGTCCATTCGGCTTCGCTAGGGACATGCCAACCAATAGGAGCGATTTTTCGGCTATCATGGACTGAATACCAATTATAAAGTCGTCCATAAATACTGCTACTATCGGGCGAATTATTATAATTGCAATAGGCTCCTTCAGTAAGATTAATCCATGCAGCACTATGGGTAACATGGGAAATCAAATCTCCATTCTGATAGTGAGTTACTATTAACCTGAGTTCGGGATAAGAGTTATCAACATGGGTTGTTCGTAAAATAATGAAATACAAATAAATAGTAGCATTAAAATTGATTATATTTGTAGTACAAACCAACAAAAAATCAAGATCAATGCTACAGGACAAAAT
>CAIOJS010000445.1 GCA_903858655.1 uncultured bacterium
AAATCCGTACAAATGCTCGTAAAAGAAAAATTATCTGCAGGTCTTGAAAAATATGGGGCAAAAGAAGGGTGCGCGATTGTTGCAAATCCGAATACAATGGAAATTCTTGCCCTCAGCTGTCTTCCTGATTATGATCCAACCACGTACTATGATTTTGACAATGCCGTCTTCCGTGATTCCGCCATCTCGGATTCATATGAGCCGGGGTCAACATTCAAGCCTCTTGTGATGGCATCTGCCATAGAAGCGGGCGTCGTTAAACCGGACACGATATTTAACGAAGATGGCCCTGTGAGGGTGGGAGAATATACGATTCAAACATGGAACAATTCTTATGAAGGGGAAATTACTCTTACCAGAGTACTGGAGAAATCAAGTAATGTCGGAATGGTGTTCGTCGGATCAAAATTGGGGAATGACCGACTGTATAATGCGATTCTCAATTATGGATTTGGGGCAGAAACAAATATTGACCTTGAAGGAGAGGCAACGGGTTTTATCAGGCCAAAGGATCAATGGCATCTTATAGATTATGCCACAGCAACTTTTGGTCAGGGAATTGCGGTGACGCCCATTCAAATGATTACGGCATTTTCCTCCATAATTAACGGTGGAAAGCTCATGAAACCATACGTAGTCAAGGAACTACGGGGTGAAAAAACCCAAAAAGTCGTGCCTATTTTTGTGCGTCAATTGGTAAGTAAAAAAACAAGCGACTTACTCAAGCAAATGCTTCTCTCAGCAATCGAAAATGGAGAAACAAAGTATTTAAAAACCGAAGGATATCAAGTTGGAGGAAAAACGGGAACGGCCCAAATACCCATAGAGGGACATTATGATGCAACAAAAACAATCGCTTCATTTATCGGTTTCTCCCCTATTAAAAACCCACAGTTTATCGGTCTTGTTATCCTGAAGGAACCAAAAGTATCGGAGTGGGGGTCGGAGACTGCTGCTCCTATCTTTTTTGAAATCGCAAAAGACCTTATAGTATATTATAATATAGCTCCGGAATAAAACTATGTTTCAAAAAATAAAGAATATATACCATCTTCTTCAAGCTGTTGTCGCAAATCTATGGTATGGGTTGCCGAGTCGTGGAATAAAAGTAATCGGTGTTACAGGAACGGATGGGAAAACCACCACCACCCATCTTCTATATCATATCCTTAGTTCAGCCAAAAAACGGACAGCAATGCTTTCCACAATTTATGCAAAAGTTGGAGGAAAAGAATACGATACAGGCTTTCATGTAACCACACCTGACTCATTTTTGGTGCAAAAGCTTTTGCGTTCTGCGGTGCAGAACGGAGATGAATACTTTGTTTTAGAAACTACCTCGCACTCGCTTGATCAAAATAGGATATGGGGGGTGCAGTTTGATGCAATGACGCTCACCAATATCACTCATGAACATCTCGATTATCATAAATCTATCGAAGAATACGCACAAACGAAGTGGCGATTGGTCGAAATGGCGCGTGTCGCAGTTGTAAATATAGATGATGAGGTAATAAACAAAAAAGTTCAAAGTTTAATCCGCCATCGGGCGGACAAAGTTCAAAGTTTAAAAACGTATGGACTTATCAACAAAGCGGACTATTCGAATGACTTCCGAAAAGAAATGTCATATTTGGCTGATTTTAACGCATATAACTATTTGGGAGCATATGCGCTTTGCCGAGAGTTGGGAGTTGCTAAAACATCTATTGTCGCATCCCTTAAAACATTCAAACTTCCTGCCGGTCGTATCGATATTGTATATAACAAAAACTTTATGATCATTGTCGATTTTGCACATACGCCAAATGGCATCACGCGCATTTTAGAAACGGTCAAAAAGCAATACGTTCACGGGAAGGGAAGGCTTATTCATGTATTTGCTTCTGCGGGGTTGCGCGATCATACGAAGCGTTTTGCAATGGGAAAAGCAAGCGCAACACTTGCCGACATTTCTTACATTACGGAAGAAGACTATCGTACGGAAGATCCGCAGAAAATAGCTGATGAAATTGGAGCAGGGTTTGGCAATAAAAAATATTTCGTTGAGTTGGATAGAAAAAAAGCCAT
>CAIOJS010000446.1 GCA_903858655.1 uncultured bacterium
CTCTTTTGCCAAATTTTCTGGTTGTGCATCAATGCCAGGTATAATTGTTTTAATAACTCAAGTTTCGGGGTTGGATTTAATGTGTGATAAATCAATATTCATGAGGCTTTCCGAAGGTTTTTCTCTTCCATTTCTTTTTCAAAAATCTCAATTATCGATTTACTCAAAATATTTTCCTCAAGCATAATCCGAATAAAGTCTACAGGGTTTATTTCAAGTCTGCATAGTATTGATGATACCAACTCAACAAACAACCCAAATAATTTTTCAGCAAGCGTGTCTTCGATCATCTCATGCTGTACATCTCTGAATACCCCTCCGATTGTATCATATGCCTGGAATCGTTTTTTAAGGCTCAGCATCATATAGGTGATCATGATAATTGAAATATCTGCAATCTGTGCGTCAAAATCGTTTGACTGGCATTTGCCAAGCCGGAGATACCCTTTCGCCTCCTTGAAAAAGACCTCAATGCCCCAACGAATTTGGTAAATCCTGATAGCTTCATTGTATGTTAACGACAGATTATCAGTCAGTAAAGCATTCCAGGAAGATTGATTTGCATACTGAGAAAAGAAAAGGCGTACCATCATCCCTTTGTAGCCAACATCGATGGTATAATAATGGGATTTCAGTTTTCGTGAGCGTTTTACATTCATGGTTGCCTTACACTTTTCAAGCAGTTTGGCTGCATCGTAGGATTTGTCCTTCATGTCATATTTGGCATTTCCAAATTTGCACATACCCAGGAAGAACATGCATGGATTTTTAAAAGCAAAACGAATCAACTCTTCGCATGTAAACCAACTATCAACCAGAATATAATCGGCAGTAATGCCTTTATTGATTGCATTTTGGATCATGCTGATAAGCGATGTGACTTTGCTCTTTCGTGTTTCAGCAAAACGACCCGCTCCGCAAGAATTGACATCCCGATCTTTTTTATATCTCGCTTTTAGTTCTTCGGGCTTCAATCCAAAGGGTTTCTTCAAGTTTTTCCCGATCTCATTGTGTAACGAAAAATCAATAGGCACAAAGTTCGTGCTATCCCAATACGCCAGGAAAAGACCTTTGAAACCCAGGATTGAACGATGAAAAACATGATCCCATATCCGGCTGATTCCTTCCAGTGTTTTGCCATGTTTTTCGAGGGCTGTATCATCCGCAATAAAACACTTTATTCCATTGGTGTTAGTGGTCACAGATCGTTGTTTCAAGGTTTCAAAACGAAGAAACATTGCCATGACAAGCGTCCTCCAATTGGTCATAGGAGCGTTTTTAATACCATAGTATGCGTCTTTACCGGCATCTGTATTATCACCCAGCGTGCTTACACAACGGAATATGGTCATTTGTCCAACGGTCATAAGAATTAATTTCAGGAAAGCTTCACCAAATGGAATACCATTCCTTTTGAGGTTTCTGAACAATTTTGAAAGTTCATCGCTTTTAAAATGTTTGAATAATCCAACAATAGAATACTCTTTTTGTTTCTCATCCTTTAAAAAACATTGCAGTTCATGAATGCTTTTTGTACTTTTGGGTTGTGGAGTCATCTCTTTGGGCTTATTTGTTTGTAACTAATTCAAATATAACCAAATAAAGGGATTTCTCCACACTTTTTATTGAAATGTTATCATTATCTTATTAACATTGGTTATCGCTTAATTTATTGATTTTTGAACCCCGAAACTTGAGTGAATTTAATTTCAGACTTCCTGACCTCACCGCAAACTAATTTGTCGCTGATTTGCAGATCAACTTGAGTTCTGTAAATAGATAAAGGGTTTCGGA
>CAIOJS010000447.1 GCA_903858655.1 uncultured bacterium
CATATCCATGCAACTTACTATGCTATTTATGCTCCGAAAGAGAGAGGCGTTTCCAGTAAACAAAAAATTACCCATTCCAATAATTACCGGACACCTGTTGCTAATTAGCTTCATTGCTATTGTTTTATCTTATTTGTGTGTACATCAAAAATTTATGGAGGCATATCAAACCAAAACATCCCTCTATTATATGATTAGATGCACTCCTAATAAATATGGCACCTTGCACATGCTATTTAATTTAATCTCGGTATTTTCCGCTTATTTGTCTTTAGTAATCTATTTTTCAGCTAAAAATGTACGATATTTTTATTCAAATAAAACCACTTTATTTAATGGCATAATGATATTTCTTAATATTCTAATATTAAGTCTATACTTCATTATTATTGGTAATAAACATGATTTGATGTTTGCAGGCATTTTTTGTTTTTTGTTCTATTTCAGCAATAATCTAAAGGTGGAGTGGAAAAAGATTGCGCTCATTATAAGTATTATAGTTTTCCCGCTTCTGCTTACTGATTTTGTACGCGGGCTGCCAATACTGAATTATGGTAATATGCCAAATGAAGAAATAGAGACATATACCACTCGTGATATACCCACTTATATGAATGTTTTATTGAATAATGAAATGTTTTATGCACATTTCTCTATGTATGGCACACTATCAAAACAAGTGCAGATAAATCATGGGAAGAGTTTATTGAACTTGGCAGAATCTTTTATTCCAAGAATAATTATGCCGAATAGAGATGAGGATGTTTACACCTATTATGTCAACGCTGTGAAGGCAGAACCGGGACAGGGATACACCATTCATCACGCAACGGGATGGTATATTAACTTTGGCATATTAGGTCTTTTTATTGGAGGTGCTTTATTAGGATTTATTTGGTCGTTTATCTATAGGATGAATGCAAGGCTTTATCGAATTCGCAATAAGTTTCTCATCATTGTCTTTTCGTTGGCTCCTTCGCTTTTTATTGCCTTTATCCCTACATTAATTCGTAATGGTTTCGAAGCATACAAACCATTAATCATTGAGGCAATATTACTGCCTTCCATAGTTGTTTTACTGGCTCATTTTGATATCATCGCTTTTTTTAGGACTAAATTTAGTAACAAGTAATATGCTTTTAAGGGACAAAATGAGAAGAATTACGTCGGTAGAGGCATTGTATTGGTCTGTTGGGTTGCTTGCTCTTTCTATTCCTTTATACAAAAAGATTATACCTTTCTTTATTATTATCTTCATAATTTGTTGGGCTATTTATTTTGTCAAGCAGCGGAAGCAAATTCAATTTGATTTTAATATAATCAGGATATGTTCAATAATCTTATTTGCCATTTATGCTTTATCCATGCTGGTTACAACAGATATCCAAAAAGGTAAATTTGATTTAGAAGTGAAACTTAGCCTGCTCATTTTTTCCCTATTGCTATCTTTAGTTGGAAAGGATTTTTGGTCAAAAAAGCACTTCCAGAACATACTAATGTTATATGTATTGAGTACTATAATTGTTACTACTATTTCCTTTGGCATTGCCTTTTATCGCTGTTTTACTATCTTTTTCACTAAAGATTTTTTCACATACGCCTATCTTGCCAATATCTATCATCCCACATATTTAGCTATGTTTATCAATCTTTCTATTACTATACTGTTGTTGAAATTAGTTGAGGACTGGCAAAACATAAGTGTAATGAAAAGAGTTGGTTTATGTGTATTGCTTTTTTACTTGATGCTTTTTGTATTTCTATTAAATTCAAAGGCAGGGATACTGGTTATGTTTCTCAACGTTTTAGGAATCATTTTTGTGTTTACAGTTTTCAAAAAGCAATTATGGGTGGTTTTACTACTTGTAGGTGGAATAATTATTAGCAGTGTGATGGTGGTGAAGATGGTTCCTTTTGTGAATGTTCGTTTTGTAGAAATGATTAGTTCAATAAAGAATATAAAAAATATTAGTCCCAATACTGAAAATGACTCTGAGCAACGCATACTCATCTGGAAATATTCTGCCGATATAATTTCAACCCATTGGATTACGGGTGTTGGCGCCGGCGATGTTTCTGCACATCTTACTAATGAATATGTAAAAAATGAATTTTATCATGGGACGGAAAAAAACCTTAATTGTCACAATCAATTTGTACAAACCTTTGTGGCAACAGGCATAGGCGGGTTCATTATACTACTTTTGTTGGTATTTTCTATACTGATATTAGCTATAAGACGTAAAAGCATTTTAGGGTTATCACTTTTTATAATCGTTACAGTGACTATGTTGACTGAATCTATCTTAGAAGTTCAGTCGGGCACAGTCTTTTTTGGTTTTTTTATTGCATTTTTATTTAGTTCCAAATCAGATTAAATGCGAAAACTATTATTTTTTCGTTCATCATAACACACTACGCATAAGAAGAAGCTGCACTATGAATATTTTATTAATTAATCATTACGCCGGATCAGATACATTAGGGATGGAATATCGTCCTTATTATTTTGCTAAGGAATGGATAAAGCAAGGGCATACAGTAAGCATTGTTGCAGCGTCTTATTCTCATATTCGTAGTGTTAATCCTGAAATGAGTGCTAAATATGTGTTTGAAGATATAGATGGGATAGAGTATTTGTGGATACGGACACCAAAATATCAATCTAACAGTCCAAAACGATTTATTAATATGTTGATTTTTATTTATAGGTTGTGTCGTGTAATTTCAATATTGCTTAAAAGGAGAAAATTTGATGTTGTGATTGCTTCTTCCACCTATCCTTTGGATATTTTTCCTGCAAAGAAAATTGCTAAGAAATCCAAAGCGCAATTACTATTTGAAGTCCATGATTTATGGCCCCTCTCCCCTATGGAATTGGGTGGTTATTCCAAATGGCATCCCTTTATTATGCTGATGCAATATGCAGAGAATACTGCCTATCGGGTGTCTGACAAAGTGATTTCTATGCTCCCCAAAACCAAAGAACACATGATGGCGCACGGGCTTAAGGAAGAAAAATGGTTTTTTATTCCCAATGGAATTAATTTAAGCGAATGGAAGGATTTTGAAGCTATTCCTGAAGATGTGAAAATAAAACTTAATTCAATACGCGAAAAATACAAACGCATTGTTGCCTATACGGGGACCTATGGATTGGCAAATGCTCTTGATACGTATTTGGATGCAGCAAAACTATTGAAGGACGATTCCATTGCCTTTGTGTTGTTTGGCAAAGGACCCATGAAACAAAATCTCAAAAATAGAGTTAATAATGAGTTACTGGAACATGTATATATTTTTGATAATGTACCTAAAAGATCTATTCCGCATTTGTTGTCTTTTTTCGACCTATTGTATATCGGATGGAAAGATCAATTTCAATTATACAGATTTGGTATTAGTCCGAATAAAATTATGGATTATATGATGTCTGCCAAACCCATTATACATGCTGTTAAGGCAGGGAATGATATGGTGGCAGATGCCAAATGCGGTCTGTCAATTGAACCTGAAAATCCTACTGCTTTAGCTCAAGCCATCAAAACCTTGAGCCTTTTATCGGATGAAACTCTTGCTGCTTATGGTGAGAATGGAAGAAATTATGTGTTAGCAAATCATGTGAATAGCATATTAGCCAATCAATTTATTGCTGTTATACAAAAACAACTTATTTAATACAATTATATGCTTAAACGAACTTTTGATATTACTTTTTCTTTGATAGGATTACTGGTGCTTTTACCCTTTCTGCTCATTATTGCACTTTTGGTTATCCTCGAAAGTAAGGGAGGCATTTTTTATTTACAAAGCAGAGTGGGTCAGCACAATGTTGATTTTAAACTTTACAAAATGCGCACCATGTATAGAAATGCTGATAAGAGAGGTCTGTTGACTGTGGGCAAAAGAGATTACCGAATCACCAAGATAGGATATTACCTCCGCAAATTTAAGATTGATGAGTTTCCTCAGTTGTTCAACATATTGATTGGGGATATGAGTTTTGTGGGTCCGCGTCCTGAAGTGCGCAGTTATGTTGATTTATATACAAAAGAGCAGTTAAAAGTGCTGAATGTTAAACCCGGATTAACCGATTTTGCCTCCTTAAAGTATTATCACGAAAACGAGCATCTGTCGCAGTTTGATAATCCTGAGGAAGAATATATCAACAGCGTGATGCCTCACAAACTTGCTCTAAATCTAAAATATATTGAAAAGCAGAATTTCAAACTTGATATTTGGATTATCATGAAAACCCTTTTCAAATGGCTGAAATAGCTTAGGCTGATTTAAGCTGCCTTCAGAAATAACCGCCTCGACTTGCGATAATCAAAGTAAGTCAATATCCCCAATAAAGTCAAACTTATGGAGAACAAGCATATATTTAATACGATAGTTGTTTCGGGATTGATTTTGAAAATAAGCAACGCAAGTATCCCAAGGCAATAAAAAACAAAACCTATCATCAGGTTTCGAGTGTTCACCGCCCTATAATGCAAGGCATCCAACACAGAGCGCAGTACTATATATATGGTATAACCGGGTATCCCCAATGCAATTATCCTTGCCGTATTGACCAAATCGGGAGGTGCATCTTTCAAATAGAGATGGAGAATCGGAGCGGCAAACAATTCAAAGATAAGTATGGCTGAAACTGATAATAACAAAGTGATTGCAATGATTTTCTTAGAATTGCTAAAGATGGCTTCATAGTTTTTATCGGCTGCCTGTTTGCTTATTTTCGGTAACAATAAAAGAGAAATAGGCGAAAAAGCAGCTCCCGACATATTGAGCAAGGTGATGCTAAAGGCTAAATATCCCCCAGGATTGTGTCCATAATAGTGTGCTATAATTAATGAGGGTATGGTGAACAAAGCCGCCAATGCAATATCGCCCGGAACTCTATATATGCTATAAAAAAACAACTCTTTCGCAGTTTTAATTATATGTTTCCATTCGAATTTAATATTCCATAAAATATAAAGCAAAAAGAGCGAAGCGGTGATGATCCAATAAAAACCGGTGTAATAAATCACTTCCGACAGATTGTCAGACAGCGCGAAAGCTACGAAATTGCCCACACACAGATTTAAAAACTGCAATGTGTTGGCTATATTCATTTTCATGATACCTCTCAGATAGGAATAGGACAATGAATGTATGGCAATGCCGATGATCATTATCTGAAAGGGAGGTATAAGATAACTAAATCGTTTGTCGCCAAGCAGCAATCCGGCTAAAGGCACTTTGAAAACAATAAGAACTGCGGAAAATAGCAAGACCGAACACAACAGTATCAAGGCTCCTGCAATAAAGAAGTTTCCGTTTTGGGTTTTATTGTCGAGATTGTATGAAACAAAACGGGGTATGCCCACTGCCAAACCTAAAAACAATAAGGGCACAAAAAATGATAGGTTACGGCGGATAAGCGAATAACTGGCAAAATCATCTTTGCCATACGCATTGAACACAAAACGATAGACCAATATGCCCGCTATCAACAACGAAAACTCGGTGAGATAAGTGGTAATATAAACACGATTGCTTTTCGTCATTCTTATCAAAACTCTTTAATTAGCTGCAAAGATACGGTTTCTTATTTATACGGCAACAGCGGGAGGGGAAATTGAATGTAATTAGTAGGGAGGATTGTTGAATTGTTATATTGTTGATGTCTTTAGAATAGCCTAAGCAGATAGAAATGACCAAGGTTGGAACCTAAGCCGAATTGACAGCCTTTGTGTTATCTCCAGTTAATTTCCCACCTTATTAAATAGACAAAATGAATACCCTAATTTAAAAAAGACGTTATCAACTATCATAAAAAATTTGTTTTCCCCTGGATACAAAATCTTATAACCAGAAAATCAA
>CAIOJS010000448.1 GCA_903858655.1 uncultured bacterium
ATATTCTTTTGTTTAAATGCTTCTGAAAAATAATATCTCGAGCGCATTTACAAAGGTAATACATTATACATTCAAAAGCAAGAATTATTTTTTCCCGCAGCAATATTAATTTTTATAACGTTGAATACTAATTATATAAAATTCTTTTATTTTCATTTATTTTTTCTTATGATGTAAAAAATCGTATCTAATCATAAAAATCTGCGTCATCTGCGTTCATTTTTCCTATGAAATATCCATCCACTGTAGGGGCGTATTGCATACGCCCTTTTCAATAATAAAATACCCATTTGCGATATGGCGTATTGCATTCCCCCAGTTCGGCTAAGGCTGTGCCTTAGTCGAATATATTTTTCTAGGCTTTCGCCTAGATTATTCAATAAATTTCCCTGACTGCAATCACGCAGGCAGGTAATGTGGTACAAAAACACACCCTCCTCATCCAAACATCCTTCCCTCTTCCGCACCATCAATTCCCTGCTCTACAGCATTGATTCCCTCTTCTGCATCATCAATCCCATGCCCTGCATCATTGCTTCCCGCTTCTGCACCATTAATTCCCGACTCTTCACCATTGCATTCCTGCTCTGCACCTTCAATTCCCGACCCTTCATCTCGCTTTCCCTGCCCTTCACTGCGAATTCCCTGTCATGCACTACGAATTCCCTGTCATGCACTACGAATTCCCTGCCATGCACTACGAATTCCCTGTCATGCACCACGAATTCCCTGTCATTCACCCCCTAACTATTCATTAACAATAAATACAATTTATCATTAAAATGAATTATTAACGAATCATCCAAAACAAATAATATGTTGATTATCAAATTTCAATACAATAATTCAACCAATTAACCAGTGACCATCAAATGACAACTAATGACAATAAATGACCATCAAATGACCACTAACCTGTCCCGTACACGCACCTGTCCCGCACATGAAATGTCGGTATGACAATCCTCAACCCACCTTATTCAAATCCGCATTGATGATTTTCAAGACGAAAACGGAATGCGGCAGGGCAAAGGACTGTTCTATTTCGACGGTGAGGGCGTGCATGACGTCGGCATATTCGCCAAAAATTTGCGTGCTCATGCCGTTGGTTTGCACGATGAGGCTTTTGTAAGTGTTGATTCGCTTGATGAAATCATGGATTTCGGGCACGAATTCCACTTGCAGGGGGTAGTAACTGATGTCTATGGATATCTTCATTGAAAATTATTTTTATTTTTGCAAAGATACAACGAAAATTATTAGTAATTTTGAAACCGTTTATTTGAAGGAGAGAAATCCGTTTAAAAAACCATTATTTATTTACGAACGACGCGCTGCATCGCCGCAGGAATGGGGATTGCAGCACGTCATTAAAAAAAACAAAAGAAATGAGAAGAATTATTTTATTGATGACTATTGGTGTGGTTGCGATGTTTTTGAGCAGTTGTTTGACCGTTGAAAAGAAACAATACACCTTTGAATTGAATGGCAAAGGCGCCGGAAAATTGACGATTAAGTATATCAACATTATGTCGAACGTTGATTCGGCGGGATATACGGAGGGGAAGGATTTCGAGGAACTGTTGAGTTCGTATGTGATTGGTACCAAGGTGGAAGACGCGTATCCCGATGCAAAGGTGAGTGGCAAACGTTTGTTTGAAGAAAACGGGGTGTTGTGTGGTGAAGTGATTATTGATTTTCCGACCTTAGCAGCAGGACGTTTGTATCAATTCGATAGCAAAAGTCCCGTGATGTTTTATACCAGTTCGGTTGACGGCGAAACCTTTGTGGAAACGAACGGCACGTATGGCGGCGAAAAAATGCCTGTGGTGATGTTTGCCACCAAAATGAAAACCTTGACGATAACTACCAGCGTGAGCAAACCAACGGACGAAACCTACGTGAGTTTGTTGGAGGAATATAAGAAATCGAAGAAGTAGGAACAAGATTATCCCATAAAAAAAAGTCCTTGATGTTGGTCAAGGACTTTTTTTATGACATTGTGTTCAATTTTTTATTCTTCGCTTTTGGGTTTGGGGTTGCCGTCTTTTAGTCTGTCGAGCAACACTTTGTTGAAATCTTTTTCCGCCATAAATAGTGCTACCACCTTTTTGCTGCCTATCACTTTTTTGAATTTTGGATAGTATTCTTTTTTCAAATCCAATAAGTTTTGTTCTTGGGTGAGTTCACTGTTGATGAGTTCTTCATATCGACGAA
>CAIOJS010000449.1 GCA_903858655.1 uncultured bacterium
CCCGCCCCCCACCGAAGAAGACACCCCTCCCATCTCAACTCCCCCGCCAACCGACGAAAACCCCTCCCAACTCAACACCTAATTCCACACCTTAAAAACATAAAAACAAAAAGGCTTGCTGATGCAAGCCTTTTTCATTTTATAACTCTTCGCAGTCATCAGATGACTATTTGGGATGGTAGTATTCTTCCTAATAATCTAAACCCCCTTGGACACTTTAAATACTTCAAGTACTTTAGGCACTTTAAATACTTCAAATACTTTAGGCACTTTAAGTACTTTAGACACTTTAAATACTTCAAGTACTTTAAATATTCCAAATACTTTATAAACTTTTCCCTGGTATCAATTTTTTTTATAATTTTACACACGAATTTTTAAAAAAAGAAGTTTAGAGAGGCATGACTGTCAAACAGGGAGAATATTTACAAAGGGTGAATTCGGTTTCGGACTTGAAGAAATTGGATTTGAATGAGTTGCCAAAATTGTGCGAGGATATCCGCCAGTTTATTTTGGATGCTACTTCATTTAATCCGGGTCATTTGGGGGCGAATTTGGGGACGATAGAGCTGACGGTGGCGCTGCATTATGCGTTTGATGCGCCTTTTGATAAGTTGGTTTGGGATGTGGGGCATCAAGCCTATACGCATAAAATTTTGACGGGCAGGAAGGATGTGTTTCATACAAACCGCATGTATAAAGGGATTAGCGGGTATCCGCGGATGGCGGAGAGCGAATATGATGCGTTTGGGGTGGGACATTCGTCCACGAGTATTTCGGCTGCTTTGGGTATGGCGATAGCGTCGAGCATAAAAGGGGAGAATGATAGGCAGCATATCGCGGTGATAGGGGATGGTTCGATGACGGCGGGGATGGCGTTTGAGGCGATGAATCATGCGGGTGTGGCGAAGTCGAATCTGTTGGTGGTGCTGAATGATAATGGTATTTCGATTGATAAAAATGTAGGGGCACTGAAAGAATATCTTATTGACATCACTACATCGCGTTTTTATAATCGTTTGAAAGGAAATATTTGGCACATCATCAGATGGGAAAGCCTACGGAAGATGATTAATAAGTTTTTGCTGAACTTGAAATCAGCCATCGTGAAGCAGAGTAATTTTTTTGAGTCGTTAAATTTCAGGTATTTTGGTCCTGTGGATGGTCACGATGTGGTTCGTTTGGTGAAGATTTTTCGGGATGTGAAACAACTGCAAGGACCGAAGATTTTGCATTGTATTACGGTGAAGGGTAAGGGTTTTAAGTATGCTGAAAAGGAGCAGACGCGGTTTCATGCGCCCGGGGTTTTCGACCGCAAGACGGGGGAAGCGAAGGAGCAACCCTGCCAAGGCACGCCACCGAAATATCAGACGGTGTTTGGCAAGACGTTGGTGGAGTTGGCGGATGCGAATGTGAACATAGTGGGTGTTACGCCTGCCATGTTGAGCGGTTGTTCGATGAGTATGCTGATGGCAAAATATCCGAACAGGACGTTTGATGTGGGCATAGCGGAGCAACATGCGGTTACGTTTTCGGCGGGATTGGCGGTTCAGGGTTTGGTGCCGTATTGTAATATTTATTCGAGTTTTTTGCAGCGTTCTTATGACCAAATAATTCATGATGTGGCGTTGCAAAATCTGCATGTGGTGTTTTGTGTTGACAGAGGTGGTTTGGTGGGTGAGGATGGCGCGACGCATCATGGGGCGTATGATTTGGCGTATTTACGTTGTGTGCCGAATATGGTTGTTGCGGCGCCGATGAATGAGGAAGAGTTTCGGGATTTGTTATATACGGCGCAGTTTGAGGCGGTGCCTTTTGCGATACGGTATCCGCGCAGTGGGGGCGTTATGGTGAATTGGAAAACTGAATTCAAACGGCTGCCAATAGGCAAAGGACGCAAGATAGTGGACGGGGATGAGGTGGCAATTATCAGCATAGGACATCCCGGGAATTTTGCGTTGAAAGCGATTAAACGCTTGGAAGGACACAGTGTTGCGTTGTATGATATTCGCTATCTGAAACCTTTGGATGAGGAGCTTTTGCATGAAGTTTTGGGGAAACATAAAAAAATTATTACGCTTGAAGATGGAACTATTGTCGGGGGCTTGGGTTCGGCTGTGCTTGATTTTATGAACCAATATGGCTATCAGGCTGAAGTGGTGAAGTTGGGCATTCCCGATGCGTTTGTTGAGCAGGGTTCGTTGGCGGAATTGTATGCCGAGTGTGGTTATGATGAGAATAGCATCGTGGAAGCCATAGAGAAACTATTAAAACACTAAGATATATTGCCATTTAAAAATCTTTTTCGCAGGAAATCTATTGCTGATATACTTCGTCATGCGGATGATGAGAGTCATGTGGGGCATAAGCTCAAAAGAAATCTGAGTTTGTTGGATATTACTGCGTTTGGCATAGCCGCCATCGTGGGAGCCGGGATTTTTAGTACGATAGGTAATGCGGCGGCAAATGGAGGTCCTGCGGTTTCTGTTTTGTTTATTTTTACTGCGATAGCGTGCGGTTTTTCGGGATTGTGTTATGCGCGTTTTGCTTCGGCGATACCCATCAGCGGCAGCGCATACACGTATGCTTATGCGAGTTTTGGAGAACTTATTGCATGGATTATCGGGTGGGATTTGATTATGGAATATGCGGTGGGGAATATAGCGGTGGCGATTTCGTGGTCGGATTATTTCACGGGTTTGTTAAATGGATTAGGATTGCATGTGCCTGAATATTTTTCTACAGATTATTTGAGTGCTTCACGCGGCTATACTGCGGTGGTGGAGCAATTGCATTCGGGCACGGCTTTGAGTCAAGTTTCGGCGAGTTTGCAAGAAGCCTATTCGGCATGGATACACGCGCCGGAGATTTTTGGCATCAGGATTATTGCGGATATACCTGCTTTCTGTATAGTTGCTTTTATCACGGCTTTGGTTTATATCGGCATACGTGAATCGAAAATTGCGAGCAATTTGATGGTACTGCTGAAGGTGGTTATATTGTTGTTGATTGTGGCGGTGGGATCGTTTTATGTGAGTCCGCACAATTGGAGTCCGTTTGCTCCGAATGGTATCACGGGTGTTTTGAAAGGGGTTTCGGGGGTGTTTTTTGCGTATATTGGTTTTGATGCGATTTCGACAACTGCAGAAGAATGTAAGCGACCGCAACGGGATTTGCCGAGAGCGATTTTGTTGTCATTGTTGATATCTACGGTGCTTTATGTGATGATAAGTTTGGTGTTGACGGGTATGGCGCCTTCCAAGGAATTGGCAGTTGGCGACCCCTTGGCATTTGTGTTTCATCGTTTGAATCTGACGGGATATTCGGGCATTATAGCCGTAGGTGCGGTGATTTCGATGGCTAGTGTGTTGTTGGTGTTTCAAATGGGGCAGCCGCGCATTTGGATGAGCATGAGTCGCGATGGATTGTTGCCTAAGAAGTTCTCGACACTACATCCAAAATATAAAACTCCTGCATTTTCGTCTATCGTTGCGGGGGTTTTGGTGGCGATTCCTACCTTGTTTTTGAACCTGACGGAGGTGACAGACTTGACGAGTATCGGGACCTTATTTGCGTTTGTATTAGTATCCGGTGGTGTGTTGATTTTGGATGATCCAAAAAAAAATAAACAGCTTACGGATCAAAAGGCATTTAAAATACCGTATTATAATAGTAGATATTTTTTACCGGTGATATGGACGGTTGTTTTTGCAGCAATTTTTATATTGAACAAAGATAGTTTCTTTTCATTTTTTCAGAAAGACATTCTTTCGGAATGGAACGACATCATTCAGAAAATACCTTTGATGGCATTTGTTTTGGTTGCCATCATCGTAACTGTTTTCGCTATCAAGAAGCAATTTTCGTTGATTCCCGTGATGGGTTTATTGACCAATTTCTATTTGATGTCGGAGTTGGGGATTACAAATTGGCTACGTTTTTTGATTTGGCTTGTGATAGGATTAGCCCTATATTTCACTTACGGATTCAAGCATAGCCGACTTAGTGATCGCATTTTTTGACGTTCGAAATTTGGCTGTTTCAAAAAAAAGGTTTATCTTTGTGGCGTCTTGATATATTTTGTGGTATATCTTTGACTTAAAATTGTGGTTTATTTTCGTCCGATCGGACATAATTTGAACCATCACACTTAGAAATTGGCAAGCGGGTTTTTTTTCTCCGTATTGCAAAAATGCTAAAAAGTATGATTAAAAAAATTAGAGTAGAATACGTTTTGTTTGGTTTGTTTTTGTTTTTGATGGCTATTATGATACCTGATATTCATAGCCAAACAGGGAATCAACGCGCAATTGTTCGCAATGAAAACCCAATTAAAAATGACAGCATCCGCAAGGACAGCGTTAGAACTTATACCTATAACGAAAGAGTTGTGGATAGCGTGATTAAATACGGCAAGAAATTCCTTGGGTTGCATTATAAATATGGTGGATATACTCCCCAGGGATTTGATTGTTCAGGGTATGTGTCGTATATTTTTGGCAAGTATGGTTATAGTTTTCCACGTTCCTCATCAGGTATGGCTACAGTAGGTGAAAAAGTAGATATTAAAGATGCGCGCAAAGGGGATTTTATTTATTTTAAAGGAAGAAGTACCAAAACTAACCGTGTGGGGCATGTTGCTTTAATAATTGCTGCCGATTCTGGAAAAATTACGATGATGCACTCGTGTCATCGGGGTGTGCTTATCGAAAAATATAATACGTGCGATTATTATAAGATTCGATATTTGATGTGTAGGAGATATCAGTTTTAATACGCTTTTGGGCTTTCAATACGTTTGATTTTTTTAGAGAGAAATACTGCTGCCTATATTTGCAAGTGCGAAATATATACTTGGAGACTACTTTGGTTATATTCGCAAGTGCGAAACATATACTAGGAGACTCCTTTGCCTATATTCGCAAGTGCGAAGTATATACTAGGAGACTCCTTTGCCTATATTCGCAAGTGCGAAACATATACTAGGAGACTCCTTTGCCTATATTCGCAAGTGCGAAGCATATACTAGGAGACTCCTTTGCCTATATTCGCAAGTGCGAAACATATACTAGGAGACTCCTTTGCCTATATTCGCAAGTGCGAAGCA
>CAIOJS010000450.1 GCA_903858655.1 uncultured bacterium
CCCCGTTGCCTATACAGAAGTGCAACCTTGGCTTTCGCCCCAAGATATTCCTCGAGCTAAAATCTATAATGAAAACACAAATGACCTTCAAAAAATTCAAGAACAATAAAACGGAGGACGGTTTTAGATAAAAACGAAATAGATAAAGGAAAGACACATGAAATTTTTAGCTACATATATATATATAGTAAGATTTATGACTCGTTTGGCATCAACGGCTAGGCGTGTGTCTGTTTTTGTGGCATCTATTGGTAACAGTTTGAAATCAACTTTTGAGGTTTTATGCGGTGTTGGAAGGTGTTTACAAGTCCAGAACTCATATTTCACTACTGACGGAAGACTTTTACAGTTACCAAACTCATATTTCACCACTGACCGAAGACTTTTACAGTTACCGAACTCATATTTCACCACTGACGGAAGACTTTTACAGTTACAAAATTCATATTTCATCAGTAACGGAAGACTTTTAGAGTTACAGAAACCATATTTCACTCGTGATTTATCCTTTCGGCAGTTGGGAAGTTCGACCAACAAAGCGCGTGATGTGCATCGGAATTCACTTATTGCTTACATCACATCTGCCGGTAAAGATTGGCAAGTTTGGAATGATAATTTATACCTTATTACTATATATAGCAACCTTAAAATTAATTTCAATACATCTAACCTTTAAAAAAATTAAATATGTCACTCAATGAATTAAAATTTGGTTTGAATACGTTTTTGATTAATACCGTTAACCAACCTGAAAAAGCAATTAGATTACTTGTGTATCATCTAATGGTTTTAAAATTATATCATGAAGCCAATCCATCGGATGCAGATTATGAAAAAATGTATCTACGCACCAAACCTATTGTTGAGGAAGGGGAGGCGAAGATTAACGTGGTGATGCATACCGAGGGCGAACAAAAATCAAAAACCGAGGGTGTGGACTTAGCCTTAGCTAAGATTGAAGGCAGTAAAGGTTTGGCTCGTCAATGGTATGACAAAATTAAACCAATTTATTTTTATTCAGACAAACCGCGCTTTACTGCAATTTTTCCAAACGGATTGAAGCCTTTCAAGGGCAAAAAAGATAGCATCATATCTGCTGTGGGTACTTTGAGTAACAACATCGGTGCCGACACCAATCCTGCCATGATAGCTATCAAAGCTGAAGTGGATGCTCAATATCTGCTGCTCGATCCCAAACGTCATGAGCAGATACTAGGCATAACAGGCACCGAGGCACAACACTCGCAGCTTGAAGACCTCCGAGTTAGAGCCATGGAAATGGAATATCGCAACTCGGGTTTGCTCATAGACAAATTTCCTAAAAACGAAAATAAAATTCAAGATTCGTTTCACGATATGGAACTCCTGTTGAGCAAACAACAAACCGAATGGGATGTGGCGGTTGACGCTACCTCCACGATAGAATTGGTAAAGCGCACCCTATTAGCTTCCACTAAGCTGAAAGCCACCGCACATTTTGGCTCGGCTTCGGTCTATTTGTCTTCCACTCCCGGCGGAACCGACAGCACCCCCGTTGTGTTGCTCACCGACATAGAAACTAAATTTACGGCAGCCGATTTTCATGTGCTCGACTATGGCTTACACCGCCATATCACCATCAAAAACACCAACAACGAAACCATACGGGTTAAATTTAAAATAGGATAGAAGGGGAGGATTTTAGATTTGTGATTTTAGAATGAAAAATTAAAAATGAAAAAATAAAAATGAAAAATGACTATCAATGACCAATGACAACAAATGACAATTAATGACTATAAATGACCAATAACTAAAATGACCTAAACCTGTCTGAAGTTTAACGTAGGCAGGAATGAATGATATTAACCTTAAAATAATTTGCCATGAAAAATGGACCCTAAATAACCTAAACCTGTCCCATACATGAACCTATCGGGAATGTCGGGATAATAAAAAAGGACAATTAATGACAATAAATAAAAACGTAAAAACAAAAAACAATTTAAATTATTAATTATGAAAAAACAATTTACTTTTTTCTTAGCACTAGTATTGCTGGTGCTAAGTAGTTGGGCACAAACGACAAGGTATGTGCCTGCTGATTTTGCCACTATACAGGCGGCAATTAATGCATCAACGGCAGGAGATGTTATTAACGTTGCTGCCGGTAACTACGACGAAAACCTGACAGTGAGCAAAGCGCTTACTTTCATTGGCGCTAATGCCAATATCGCAGGCAATGGTAGTCGAGGGCCAGAAAGTAAAGTCCTGGATACCCGTGGCACCGATCTTCCTCTTTTTAATATAAAGTCTGATGGGGTTACAGTTAATGGCTTTGAACTAACCGCACCAGGTTCTAACCAAGCTATATATATGGGTGATGGTAGTGGAAATTATAATTATTCTAATTTGAATATCGAGTTCAATTATATCCATGATATCGGAACATTACCTCCTACGGGTCATGTTTATGCAATTGATTATTATGTACCAAATATTGCAGCTACTACTTCAAATATTAATATTTCGGATAACTATATCAATACTGTCCATTCAGGTTCTAATAATAAAAGTGCAGGTGGAATTTATTTTGCAAATAGCACATCTACTGGTATCGTGAATAATGTAACCATAATGCGCAATAAAATTAGTAATATAATAAGTACATATGGTAGCGCTAATTCATGGGGCATTTTAATTGGAACATCGGGTACAGGTTATCTTGCCAGTCCGGTAATAAGCTATAATGAAATCTCAGGTTTAGTATCATCATCTTTAGGAAATGCACATGCTATCGGATTAGAAGGAAACACACCCGGAGCATTAGTAACCAATAATAAAATTAGTTTAACTACTAATCAATATGGAGTTTAGGTGTCATCTAATACCCAATATTCCACAAAACATATAAACTCTAATACTGTTAGTGCAAAATATGGAATCTACTCTTCG
>CAIOJS010000451.1 GCA_903858655.1 uncultured bacterium
AGGAGAAATTAAAGTTAATAAAGGAATGACCATTTGGCAAATATCTCAAAATGTTTATGGCAGTACAGGTACCGAAATAGTTGATGCTGTGCGCAAAGCTAACCCACAGATAAAAGATGCAAATATGATTTTGAGTGAAACGATAATACAAATTCCGTCAATACCATCTGATTATGTACCCATTAAAAAAGGTGATTTAATTGTACAGCTAGAAACAGGTAATGACATTGAAGAGATTTACAATTCTTTTCGGTTGAATGTTTCCCGGAAAAACATACCTGAACTAGTATTTTTCCCTTTCTGGAGTGAAAAAGAAGAAGATATAAAGTTTGCTGTTATAATTAACAAGTGTTTTAATAATATGCAAGATGTTGAAAATGCAATTGAAAAATTGCCGCCAGCACTTGGTACTAAATCAAAAATATTATCCCAATGGGATGAAAATACGGTATTTTTCAATCGTAAAATTCTATTAAGATAAGGCGAAATTAAGCCGGAGGCTAAATGAAGATTAAAAAACGTTTGGGTGAAATGCTTGTAGAAAATAATCTGTTGACTGAAGATCAACTCACAAAAGCGCTAGTTGATCAAAAGAAAGCAGGTTTGAAACTTGGCCTGTATCTGACGCGTCAGGGAATAGTTAATGAACAGGCAATAATCGATCTGATAAGCAAACAGTTGAAGATTCAAAAATATCATCCAGATAATTTCCCGATCGATATTTATTTAGCGAGTATTATACCGTTTGATATAGCCCAGAAAAACTCGTTAGTTCCTTTAAAAAAGAAGGGACGATTGCTTAGCATTGCAATGGTTGATCCTTTGGATATCAACGCCATGGATGATATTGAAATCTTGACGAATTGTGAAGTTGAGCCGGTGGTTTGTTCGGAAAGAGAATTCAATCAGCTTATCAACAGTATTTACGGATCGCAATCCGGCATGGGCGGCATTATGGAAAACATGGATATCGAAGCGACTGATGCCGAAAGCGAAGAAGCCCCTGATAAAGAAGAAATGTTCATTGGTTCGCTGAAGGATATGGCGGGAGAAGCGCCGGTTGTCCGTTTGGCTAATACAATCTTTAGTCAAGCCATACGTGATGGTGCAAGTGACATTCACGTAAGTCCACAGCAAAACAATGTTCAGTTGCGCTTTAGAATTGATGGTAAGCTTCTGGAGGTTCCTTCACCTCCTAAATCTCTTTTTCTGCCAATTATTGCCAGAATAAAGATTTTGGCTAATATGGACATTACAATTTCACGAATTCCACAAGATGGAAGATTTACGCTAAAGGTAGATAAGAAGGAAATAAACGTCAGAGTATCCTCAATTCCCACAATACACGGGGAAAATATTGTCATGCGGTTGCTGGATATGACCGGAATGGTTTACACCCTGGATCGTTTAGGGATGGGTGCGGCTGATAAGGAAAAAATTGAAAGCATGAGCCACAAACCATACGGAATGATGTTAAGCACAGGTCCTACAGGCAGCGGGAAAAGTACCAGCTTATACGCCATTTTGAGCGCGATAAATAAGCCGGACATTAATATTATTACGCTGGAAGATCCGGTTGAATACAGAATTAACAACGTAAGGCAGGTACAGCTCAATAGGAAAGCAGGAATGACTTTTGCCAGTGGTCTGCGTTCCATACTACGTCAGGATCCTGATGTTATTATGGTTGGTGAAATTCGCGACGCGGAAACAGCCGCCATTGCTGTTCAAGCAGCGCAAACCGGGCACAGGGTTTTGAGTACAGTCCACACAAATGATGCCGCCGGGGCAATTACAAGATTTATCGATATGGGAATTGAACCTTTTTTAATTTCTTCAGTTTTGCTTGTTTCTTTTGCCCAGAGATTAGTGCGAACTGTTTGTCCATATTGTAAAGAACCATACAATCCACCGCAAAAAG
>CAIOJS010000452.1 GCA_903858655.1 uncultured bacterium
ACTTATTACATTTTAATTTTACTATTTCCCAAGTTACGGTTTTACCCTGCCCGAAAGGACCTGTTCCTATAGTAGCTGTATTATTCTCTGAACGAAATGAAGTAAATATAATTGTGGTTAAATCTGCCTGTAATAACCAACAACATCGTAGCATAACTTCTTTGCCTGATGGGATATATCCTTGAATATTTAATATGCAAAGTGCAGTATATTCATCATAGTAACAATTAAAGTTTGTTGGAATGCTGTCTTTGAACGTACTTAAAGAATCGTCTCCATTAACTGTATAATTTTTTATATCGTGTTTTCCATCAATTCTACGGTCTGTTTGCTTATCCTTTCTGCACGCAAACATAAAGAATATTGATGCTACAAGCATCATCAACAATATCTTCTTCATATATTTAATTTTCTACAAAGATATAAAAAAAAGGCTTCCCATCATCTGAGAAGCCCTTATTTTTCCCTTTAATTATAAAGATTCGCTGTAGGGACCGCACCAAGGTCCTGCCAAATTAGGATGTTTGGAGTTGAACCAACATACATAAAACTGCAAAAAATCGCCCGTAGCTCCGCCTTCCACTTGCCACAGTGCGGTGGCGGAGGTGAAACTGATGATGGTGGTGCCATCTTCAGGGCTGTTAATCAAATTCCGTTTGATTTTTCCTTGAATCGGAATATGAGTGATAGGGTCAACTTCAAATTCAATAGGGTCTTTGCGATAAGCAATTCTCATGCTATCAGCGCCTTCAGCCAAACTTGCGCGTGAAGCGTCTTGGGCTGTGTAACCCTTAACTTGAAAGCGAAAATTGCCTTGTGGTAGCACGCGAGCATACACTTGCGCAGCTATCGGAATAGTTGGATGTGTGTAAACAGGGTCAGGATATGCCAAATTCAGCACGTCTCTGTATTCGTTGGTCATATTTGGGTTAACATTTATGACCGTCAATATGGGATCAAAAAAATCAATAAAATTTCTTTGCACTTCCTTGATTTTTGGGGTTGTACCTCCCAAAGCTTTGGGGTTAATCAGATGAATTTCATACGCTCCCGGATGGTCGGGGTCGCCGCTGCGCCATTCGGCATAATGCGAGCCCAGGGCAGTAATTTGCGTGTCGGTCATACCTACGTTGATGCCACGCTTAATGATACTGCCCTCAGGCACACTGTTTGCCCATGTTACTGCTTTTCCTCCATAAATGTCGAATTTAATAAATCCGCGAGGAATAATGGTTCCTTTCTTTGTCATAATATTGGTTTTTAGTTAAATTTAATTTGTTGATTTGTAGATATATAATTTATAAGAAATATTTCAGTTTGAGATGAATGGCAAAATTGATGCTGATTATATGGAGGAAGATTTGAGGTAAGCGAAAGTAGTTGTGCGCCATGAAAAAGTAGTTTCGCGTCATGAAAAAGTAGTTTCGCGTCATGAAAAAGTAGTTTCGCGCCATGAAAAAGTAGTTTTGCGCCATGAAAAAGTAGTTTCGCGCCATGCAAAAGAAGTTTAGTGCCGTGCAAATGTAGTTTCGCGTCTTGAAAAAGTAGTTTTGCGTCTTGAAAAAGTAGTTTTGCACCACCCAAAAGTAGTTTCGTTACGCTTCTATCTTCTCTAAAAAGAAAAGACACGACATTGCGCACCGACAAAACAAGTTTTAATTCAATATATATCAATTTGTTATACATAAAAATAAAAATAAACTACCATGTATTTCCTTACGGGAAACGTTTACCAAACCCCATTGGCAACAAGGCTTTTTTTTTCTTATGTTGATGAAGAAACGAAAAAAGATTCGCTGCTTTTGAAATCTGGTACAAAGGTCGTAATTTATTTTCATATAAAAGCAAGAAAAACTTTTCTTTTTCATTTTTTTTTTATTTTAGATTGAAATAAAAAATAATTTACTCGAAATAGAACGACTGTCGTGGGTTAAAATATGTATCTATTAAATTAAATATAGATTGATAGGTGTTGCTCATCACCATGTTAAGCTCATTTTCTGCCACCCATTTCACTTCTGTGATGCCTTCTTCAATTTGGGGATTCAAGGCTGTATTTTTTTTTGCAAACATCACATACCAATGCGTTGTTTTCAATATTCGTTTGCCATTTTCCGTGTAAGTATGATACGTGCACGACATGTCCTTCAAAATAGTGATGTTTTTCAGCCCCGTTTCTTCCTCCACTTCGCGCAAGGCACACTGCTTCGATTTTTCATTTTTCTCCCTTTTTCCCTTGGGTAAATCCCATTTTCCGTTGCGAAAAATCCATAACATCTCGCCTTCGGGCGCGCAAACTAAGCCCCCCGCAGCATGTATCGGATGATAAGAACGGGCGAACAGCAAAAATAATTCGCGCGGGTGCTCACTCAAAAGCTCTAACTTCAATTGCTTTTCATCTTGCTCAAAATCAAGTATGATATCTTCAAGTTTGGCGCTGTCGGGCAGTTGGTCAAACCTGTAAAAAATGTTTGAGGAAGGTACTTTCTGAAGATTTTCAAAAATAACTTCTTTGTTATTTACGTAAACTTTGTAATTTTGCACCATGGAAAAAAATAATGATATAGCGTTAAAGACTGCAGAATATTTACTGCAAATTAAAGCAATTAAATTGAATCTGCAAAATCCTTTCACATGGGCATCGGGATGGAAGTCACCAATTTATTGCGACAATCGGAAAACTTTGTCGTATCCGAAAATCAGAACCTACATCCGTCAGCAGTTCTGCGACCTGATTCTTAGCGAATTCGGCAAGCCCGATGTTATTGCGGGCGTTGCTACTGGTGCCATAGCTCATGGCGTGTTAGTGGCTCAAGAATTGGGATTGCCTTTTGTGTATGTACGTTCGGCGCCCAAAGAACATGGCATGGCAAATTTGATTGAAGGAGTGATTGAGAGCAATCAGTCGGTGGTGGTGATTGAGGATTTGATTTCTACAGGCGGTAGCAGTTTGAAAGCTGTGGAAGCTTTGCGCAATGCGGGTTGCGACGTCAAAGGTATGGCTGCCATTTTTACCTATGGATTCCCGAAAGCAGCAGAAAGTTTTGCGAAAGCTAAATGCCAATTGGTCACCCTTTCGAATTACGATGCCTTGTTGCAGCAAGCCGTGGACAGCAATTTTATAAATGAAAAGGAGCTTGACCATTTAGCCACCTGGCGCGAAGCTCCTGAAAAATGGGGGATATAAACCGTATGGCACAAATTAAAAGCGAAAAAACGCTCATCAACCGACCAGTTGAGACCATCTATGGTTTCCTGGCGGATTTTAACAACTTCAAGAATCTGATGCCCGACCAAGTGACCGATTGGCAATCCGATCAAGATTCTTGCTCCTTTAAAGTAAGCAGCTTAGGACAATTAACATTGAGGATAAAAGAAAAGGTGCCTAACCAACGCATCACGATTTTCCCCGAAGCCGAAACAAAGATACCCTTCACCTTCGAATTGGTTTGTTTGATGAACACTCTGGGCGAAAATCAATGCGAGACAGAATTCATTATGAACCACGAAATGCCCATGATGATTAGCATGATGGCAGCACGCCCCCTGCAAAACATGGTGGACATCTTCGGAACCAAACTGAAAGAATACTGCGAGCGGGAAGAATTCTGATAAAAAAACTTGCAACCCAAACTCTGAACTCCGAACTCTGAACTCGAAACTCTGAACTCCGAACTCCAAACTCATTTATAAAACACCACTTGCTTAATATCATATTCCATCACGCTTCCATTTTCATCTTGAAGCTGCAACCATCCGTATTGATTCACGCCTCGTATCGTCGCGAAAATCCGCTCCCCATTCACCACAAACGCTGAACGCAGATTTAATTTATAAAACACTTTCAGGTAGTCCTCATCAATTTGCTTCTCTTGCTTCATCTTTAACTGATGAAAACGCTTTTCAAAACCGATAAGGAAATCTTCCAAAAGCGTATCTAAGTTTGTTTCGGATTTTTTATACTGTATCACTGATGTAGGGTTGGGCAGATAATCAGGAAACATTTCTTGATTAACATTGATGCCAATGCCGATGATAGCCCAATTCATACTTTGATTTTGAACCGATGTTTGTATCAATATGCCTGCCGTCTTTTTATCATCAATATAGATATCATTTGCCCATTTGATGAAAACATTCTCCTGTGGCAGCCTTGCTTTCAGCAGGTCGGAAACCGCAAGAGCAACGGCTTTGTTCAATTCAAACTGTTGCGAAGCAGGCAGGAAACCCGGGAAGCAGATGATGCTAAACGTCAAATTTTTGTCGGCTTCCGATTCCCATGTGTTTTGGTCTTGTCCTTTGCCGGCGGTTTGATGTTGGGTGACAACACAAGTTAGCGAATTCACTGCCTTTTCGCTCAGCAGTTTTTCGGCATATTGGTTCGTGGATGCCACCGAAGCTATTTTAATAATTTTCATAAAACGAATGCCTTGCGATTTTAAATAATATATAATGAAGCAAAAAACAATTAACTATTACGAATTACTATAAATAATACCCGATAAATCAATTAAAAATGCTTACTTTTGCAAACTTATAAAAAATATTTGATGCCGGCTAAAAAGAAAGTAAAAGAAGTTCCAGAAATAACCGATGTGATCGTACGCGGTATGCTCGAAAAAAAAGGGCAAGACATTATCTCTATTGACTTTAGTTCTATACAAAATGCATTTTTCAAGGGCTTTGTGATTTGTCATGGCAATTCCAAAGTCCAGGTAGAAGCCATTGCTGATTCTGTAGAGAGAGAAGTTACAAAAACAATAGGTCAAAAACCAAGTAATAGAGAGGGCTTTGCCAATGCAGAATGGATTTTACTCGATTATTTCGACACGGTGGTGCATATATTTCAACAAGAGAGTCGCAATTTTTATCAGCTCGAAAAACTTTGGGCAGATGCGCAGATTCGTAAATTTGATTCCGATTAATAACAGTACAATTTAAAAAAAGACATGGCTGATCAACAAGATAATAAATTCCCGAATATACCTCCAAACAATAACCAAAAGAAAAAATTTAGTTTCTATTGGTTGTATGCCATACTGGCTATTGTATTTATTGTTCTACAGTTCTATAATTATAATAGCACAGACACTAAGAATATTACTCCCGACAAATTTGTAAATTTGCTTCAAAAGCACTTTGTTGAAAAAGTAGTAATAGTCAATAAAGAAAAGGCTGAGGTGTATGTGAAACAGGATTCACTGAAAAAAGTTCCTGAATTTAAAGATGCGATTTTAAAGAAAGGTACAGAGAAAACTGAAATCAAAGGTCCACATTTCGTGTTCGAAATTTCTTCTGTAGAATCTTTTAGAAAAGATTTGGCGGATGCCGAGAACGATATCCTTCGAAGTGATACTGCTAAGGCAAAAACCAAGATTGATAAAGAAAAAATACTGAGAAGCTTTGCGCATATCACTCCCGAAAGCGAAACACGTAAAAACTGGGGGGGGGATATTTTAGGATGGATTATACCCATTGGGTTGCTATTGGTTGTTTGGTTTGTCATCATGCGTATGATGGGTCGTGGAGCGGGAGGTTCTCAAATCTTCAACGTTGGGAAATCCAAAGCACAGCTTTTTGATAAGAATACGAGCAGTTCTATAACCTTCAGCGATGTGGCAGGATTGGAAGAAGCCAAAGTTGAAATCATGGAGATTGTTGATTTCTTAAAAGATCCAAAGAAATATACCACCTTAGGGGGGAAAATTCCCAAAGGGGCTTTATTGGTAGGTCCTCCGGGCACGGGGAAAACTTTATTGGCAAAAGCCGTAGCCGGCGAAGCAAAAGTTCCTTTCTTCTCGCTGTCGGGTTCCGATTTTGTTGAAATGTTTGTGGGTGTTGGTGCTTCTCGAGTTCGCGATTTGTTTAAAACAGCGAAAGAAAAAGCACCCTGTATCGTGTTTATTGATGAAATTGACGCTATCGGACGCGCTCGTGGCAAAAACCCAATGAACGGTGCCAACGACGAAAGAGAAAATACTTTGAATCAACTGTTGACCGAGATGGATGGATTCTCAAGCAATGCAGGGGTTATCATTCTAGCAGCTACCAATCGTGCCGATATTTTGGATAGAGCCTTATTGCGTGCCGGACGTTTCGATCGTCAGATTCATGTAGAGCTGCCTGATTTGGATGAACGTAAAGCCATTTTCAAAGTTCACATGAAACCGTTAACGCTTTCTCCTGATATGGATGTTGAATTCTTGGCACGTCAAACACCCGGATTTTCGGGTGCAGATATTGCCAATGTCTGTAATGAGTCTGCCTTGATAGCGGCTCGAAAAGATAAAAAGATTATCGAAAAGCAAGACTTTTTGGATGCCATTGACCGTATTGTAGGTGGATTAGAGAAACGTAGCAAAATCATTTCTCAAGATGAAAAGAAAGTAATTGCTTTCCACGAAGCAGGTCATGCCTCTATCAGTTGGTTGGTGGAACATGCTTCACCCTTGGTCAAAGTAACAATTATTCCAAGGGGTAAAGCTTTAGGCGCAGCATGGTATTTGCCCGAAGAACGTCAGATTACCAACACCGAACAATTGTTAGACGAGATGTGCGCCATTTTAGGCGGACGTGCTTCGGAAGATGTCAACTTCGGAAAGATTTCTACAGGAGCGCTTAACGATTTAGAACGGGTGACGAAACAAGCCTATTCCATGGTGGTTTACTATGGTTTGAACAAAAAGCTTGGTAACATCAGCTATTATGATTCCACAGGACAATCGGAATATGCCCTTACCAAACCTTACAGCGAAACCACAGCCCAAATTATTGATGAAGAAGTAAGCAAAATTATAGAGATTGCTTATGAACGTGCTAAGAATATCATTATTGATAACAAACCGAAAGTGGAACAATTAGCTGCCTTGCTTCTCGAAAAAGAAGTCATTTTCCGCGAAGATGTGGAACAGATTTTTGGGAAACGAATGTATGAAACTCATTCCTATATGGAAGAAGTTGCCAAAGACATACAGACCACAACTGTAAATACTGATAATGCAAAACGGGAAGATGCTAAAGCCAAAGAAGACGCCAAAGCAAAACTGGAAGAGCAAGCTATAGCTCAAAACGAAAATGAACCGATAAAAGGATAAATTCAGAAAAAAAACTAAAATATTATTCTCATGGATGAATCTACCTCTCGCGAAAAAGTTTTGAAAAACGTCCGCAATGCGGGTATCTTTCAAGCCGACTGCCCTTACACCGACATTGATTTTTCATCAAATGTATTTGTGATATCAGAAGAACCTATTGATATTGCTTTTGCAGAAGCTTTCACCAAAATTGCAGGGAAATTTGTGTATTGCGAAGATGAGAACGAATTCCTACAAAACTTCAAATCCCTTGCTGTTGAGCAAAAATGGAATCTGCTATTCTGTTTTGAAGATAAAATTAAAGATTGGTTTACTGCTGCGCGCATACCTTTTTCTGATAATAAAGATAACATCACCCAAGCGCAACAAGGTGTCACATTTTGTGAGTTCTTGATTTCCCGTTTGGGAAGCATCATGGTTTCCTCGGCACAAGTTTCAGGCAGACGTTTAATCGTGTATCCTGATGTGCATATCGTGGTGGCTTACACCTCGCAACTTGTTCCCGATTTGCCGGATGCTTTGGCTGCCATCAGTGAAAAATATGGAAAACGCTTGCCTTCGCTTGTTTCGGTAATTTCAGGTCCAAGTAGAACGGCAGATATTGAAAAAACCTTGGTGATGGGCGCTCATGGACCACGCGAGGTCTATGTTTTCTTAATCGAAAATTCAGTTGCGTAATAAATGGCAGATCAGGATTGGGTGAAAATATACGGAACGAGCAAAGAATACGAAATAGAAATGCTGAGAGGGATGTTGCTCGAATACGAAATTGAATCGGTGGTGGTCAACAAAAAAGATTCCGCCTATCTTTTTGGCGATTTTGAACTATATGTCACACGAGAAAATATTATGAAAGCAAAAACATTAATCGAGAGGGAAGAGTTGTGAAAAATATTGTCACACGCACCCTCACAGGCGCCGTTTTTGTCATCATTATCATTGGTTCCATACTCTTGAGTGTGTACTCTTTCATGGCAGTTTTTTTATTAGTCACAGTATTAGGCTTGCTCGAATTCTATAAACTTTCATCCTCTGATAACATGAAACCACAGCATATAACGGGTGTGTTGTTTGGTGCGTTTATGTTTCTGAGTATTGCTTTTTATGCTCACAATCTAGTGCCATTTGGAATAGTTTTGATAAACATACCCTTATTGATGTCGCTATTTATTTTCGAATTGTATCGAAAGAAAGAGCTTCCTTTCAACAATGTTGCTGTCACGATACTTGGTATTTTATATATCGCATTGCCATTGGCATTATTAACTTTCTTATTTAGCCCTTTTCAATTGAAAGGGGAGTTTAATACACATATATTGGTTGCTTTTTTCACTTTGACATGGATGGCAGATACTGCTGCTTATTTAGTGGGCATGGCAATCGGCAAACATCGGCTGTTTGAGCGTATCTCCCCTAAAAAGAGTTGGGAAGGCGCTATTGGAGGTTTGTTTTTCGGTATTGTTGCAGCATATATACTAAGCTTGTTCTATAGAGATTTGCTTTTTTATCAATGGGCTATCATTTCGGTGATAATTACCATAGCCGGTGGTTACGGCGATTTGGTAGAGTCTATGTTTAAACGCAGCATCCATATAAAAGATTCCGGATCCATATTGCCCGGGCATGGCGGCATACTCGATCGATTCGATTGCGTGTTTTTTTCCGCACCATTTGTTTTTATTTATATTTACTTTTTTATCAGTCATTCATTATGAAAATTCACAGAGAAGGTAATGGTACCATATTAATTAGTTTCTTACTAGTATTACTAATCAATATTCCACTTTTTGTTCGCACACCCTTTTTGCTATGGGTAGAAATGATTATTTTGGTTGCAACTTTGGTTTGTTTTTTTATCATACTGCGCTTTTTTCGCTTCCCAAGTCGGGTGCATACTTTTGATGATAATGCTATAGTGAGTGGTGCCGATGGGGTAGTGGTAGCTATTGAAGAAGTGGATGAAGACCGTTTCTTGTTCGAAAAAAGAATACAAGTTTCTGTGTTTATGTCTTTGCATAATGTACACATCAATTGGTTTCCCGTTAGCGGAAAAGTTATTAAAGATGACTATTATTCCGGGCGTTATTTATTGGCACGCAATCCAAAATCATCCTTTTTAAATGAACATACCACAGTGATTATTCAGCCTGAAGGTCGTGAACCTGTGTTGGTCAGACAAATTGCAGGCTTCGTGGCTCGTCGTATTGTTTGCTATGCCACCGAAGGTTTGGATGCGAAACAGTCCACCCAATTGGGCTTCATCAAATTCGGTTCCCGCGTGGATATTTTACTTCCCATGAACACCGAAATTCTTGTCAAAATAAACGATAAAGTACGCGGTGGTATCACCCGTATCGCTAAGTTTAAAGACTAGTATTTATTCCTCATCGAAGCGTCCTTTTTTCTTCGAGTCTTAGAGCCT
>CAIOJS010000453.1 GCA_903858655.1 uncultured bacterium
AACCTAATTTTGATGGTTAACAGGTCAATATCTGCTATTTGAATTTTAATATCACCTGCTATTACGATCCCTTTATCGAGCACTCTTTCGAGAATATCGGCAAGACCGGTAGCTTGTATTGAATGGGTTGGTTCTGACATAATAGTTTTTTATTAAGATTAATAATCTATCGACATGGTTTTAAAATCCGATTTCACCCCTTCGGGTTTCTTTTGATGTGGCTCCTGCATTTTAGGACTGTGCATCTGTCCTGCTTTTTCATCATTATAATCCTGAATTTCTTTCAACCTGCTTTGAATGATCTCAAGCCTTAGTAAAATCTTTATTTCTTCACTTTTCAACCGTGTTCTTTCTTTTTCGAACATATATAATTTTATAAAATCAGATTCCTCTTTATTTGGGATGCCTGACTTGACCACATTTTGCATACTTTTGATGCTTTGGAGTCCTTTGATTGCGCTTGAAATTGGCATATTCTTTAGATTTTATTGATTAATGATGATTAGAACTAGTTTATGAATATTGCTCGATTAGTTCATCAACGATGTTTTTAACTTTCTCTTGATTCGTTTTTGATCCGATACGACTAGTTTCCGAGGTAAGTATATCCTGGCAAATTCTGCGAAACATAGCTTTTGATTTTGACGGTGTTGTTTTCAGCGTTGACAATGTTTTTGCAATCATTATGGAGCCACGTATGGTAGGATCAAATTCAGTTTTTCCTGATTCGCGCAAACCTCTAACGACTTTAACTATAATTTCTGTTTCCTTTAGCGGCAAATCAGATTTAGCCATTGTAATCTTCAATTCGGTATCATAATCAAAATGGTCGAGATCAAGTGTAACCATTCTGTCGCGCAATGCATCTTGTGTGCGGTTAACGCCTGCATACTCTTCAGGATTTGATGTAAAAATAGCACGAAATTCAGGATGCACTTTCATGTAATAATCTTCTTCTTTGGCTGCCGATGTACTCAACATACGCTCTTGTAGAATAGGAAGCAGGATGTTATTGGCTTCGGGACGAGAACGTGTAAATTCATCGTAGATCAGCGTGAAACCATTTTTAACAGCTATTGTCAAACGATTGTTTACCCACTGTTTGCTCATATCTTCCTCGTATTTGTGAACAGAATGAATAAATCTATCATCCAGTTTTTTATATTTATAGCCTTGTTCGCTTCCAATAAGATCGGATGTTTTGTACTCAGCATCACCATGAATGATGACTACTGGTCTGCCGATTTTGCTTGCCAAGTGCATTGCTACAGTGGTTTTACCTGTCCCGGAAGGTCCTCTGAAATGTACAGGAAATCCAGATTTTATATATGTGAGACCGCGACTCGTAATGTCTTTAATATAGTCGCTTTCGACAAAATTGGACATTGGTTTCAGTTCAAGTACGGTATTCATTTCATTGTTATTGCTCATTGTTATTGAATTTGTAGATTAGTAATTAAATTCTTGTTTGGGAAGTTGTTCTAGTGTTTTTATCCAAGTGTTTCTTGCTTCTTCTATTTCAGTTATTATTTGTTGCTTTGCAAGCAAAAAAGCTTCTTGTTGGGCAATAAACTTGTTTAAAGCATCTTGTTTTTTTTGTAAATGTTTTTTGATTTGTTCTCCGGCGTGTTCTATCATGGCGCTTATCTTTATTTAGAAAATCCAACACCTTTGCACCGTGTGCAGGGCAGCCCATCACTTGATTTTCCTGTTCCTTTGCATTGAATGCATTTTGTATTACTTTCGCAATGATTATTTCCTTTTCCACCACAAACAATGCATGTAACTCTAGCACCTAAAGGATTCCTGCCCGACCCTAAACAATAAATACAAGGTACTGAAGGTTCCTGAATATTCACCTGCCCGTTTCCATTACACACCAAACATTCGGAAATTGCCGACAACAAATCGAAAGGATCTTTTCCTGTTCCACTACAATATTTGCATTCGATTATCTTTGTCATGGCATTGCGTGTTAAATTAAAAAATGTAGCGTCGAAGCAAGTCATTGCTTCGACTCTACCGCGGTATATATATTACTTTAAAGGAAAGTAGTGTTTGTCAACTTTTTGAATTTCGCCTAAATCCAATAAGTTCTTTGCAACGAAACCAAGTTTCATGCGAGTTTCGCCAAGAGGTTCTTCCATTTCTGAGATTTTTACTCCATGAGGATGTTTGTTGATAAAATCTAAGACTTTATCTTCAAGTGTCATTGGAATTTCTTCTTTAGGTGCTTCTACGATAACAGGAACTTCAACCACTTCTTCAACAAACAATGCTTCAATAACTGGAGTTTCAATAATCACTTCTTTTTTTTCAACTTTCTTAACCACTTGTTTTGGTTCAGCAACAACACCCGTTTTTCTGAGTTTAGCAATAGCATCCTGCATTTTGTTCCATTCGGCAGATGCACCTTCTCTATCGTTTTTATAATCATGCATCATGTTTGAGGTAGCTTTCTGAATATCTTTCACATCTTTACAGATACCTTTTATTGATTGATGAATTCCTTTCATGATGTTGTTGTAGTCGCTTAATCTTTCTGCTTCACCATTGGCGAGGTCTTTTCTAAGTTTTTGCGCCATTTTTTGATTTTCTTTGCTGATGTCAGACAATCTCTTTTGGAAACTAGTCAACAGTGTTCTGGTATATTGAACTCTTTCCATCAAATTCTTACTCAAATCAGCTCTGAGTTCTGCCGACATTTCAAGGTGTTCTTTATCAAATCTGTCGAGCATATCGTTTGTATCTTGGAAGATACTCATTACATCAGCATTGATGTTGGTGATATCCAAATTGATGTTTTTCATCAGGTCAGCAAATTCCTGGAGTCTGTCTGCTTCGCTAGCTGAGAGCATATTACGAGTAGAAGTAGCAAGTTCGGTAATCTTAGCATTAATGCTTTTCATAAGTGCATTAAATTCTTTCATTCTAATTTTCTCATCCTTATCAAGAGTTGATCTCAATGTGGTTGCTCTGTCCAAATGTTCTTTAATCATTTTCTTCATAAGGTAATCGGCATCTTTCAGACGATTTTTTTCATCCTTATTCATTTTTGCTCTTAATGCGGCTGCATTCGCATTTAGAACTGCTGTCATTTCTTGGTGATCCTTCTTGAATCCGTCAAGAGTTTTTTGAACTTGAATTACGAGTTCTTCATTTTCTTTGATTCTATTTTTGAATGAAGCTAAAATGTCTTCGCTCAAGGTTTTCATTTCTGTTGATAGTCCCATTTTGTTATCTCCTTTTATGTTTAATAATTAATTGAATTGTTTTTTTTAGTTTAGGTCTTTTATGATTTGATCTTTAATTTTCTTTATATCTTTCACCTCGATGTGGTCACCTTTTTCGAGTACACTTTCTAGACATTCCATCATTTTATTATGCATCTGTTGGAAGTCCATGAATGTTTTCATCACGGTTTCTTTTCTTTTTTCTTGT